>NZ_SZWV01000034.1:0-11115 GCF_005280945.1 Citrobacter sp. wls718 | reverse complement strand
CCCCTAACCGCCTCACCGAGTGAGGCGAGTCTGACCTGTCATCAGAACGAGAAAATTATGTTTAAACCGGAACTCCTTTCCCCGGCGGGAACGCTGAAGAACATGCGTTACGCTTTTGCCTATGGCGCAGATGCCGTCTACGCGGGCCAACCACGTTACTCCCTGCGCGTACGCAACAACGAATTCAACCACGAAAACTTACAGCTCGGCATCAATGAAGCCCATGAACTGGGTAAAAAATTCTATGTAGTGGTCAACATTGCACCACACAACGCCAAGTTGAAAACCTTCATTCGTGACCTGAAGCCGGTGGTGGAAATGGGGCCGGATGCATTAATCATGTCCGATCCAGGTCTGATTATGTTGGTGCGCGAAAACTTCCCGGACATGGATATTCACCTGTCAGTACAGGCGAACGCCGTAAACTGGGCGACGGTAAAATTCTGGAAACAGATGGGGCTGACCCGCGTGATCCTGTCCCGTGAACTGTCACTGGAAGAAATTGAAGAGATCCGCACCCAGGTGCCGGATATGGAGCTTGAAATCTTCGTTCACGGCGCACTGTGCATGGCCTACTCCGGCCGCTGCCTGCTCTCCGGTTACATCAACAAGCGTGACCCAAACCAGGGAACCTGCACCAATGCCTGCCGCTGGGAATACAACGTGCAGGAAGGCAAAGAAGATGTGGTGGGTAACATCGTGCACAAGTACGAGCCTATCCCGGTACAAAACGTTGAGCCGACGCTGGGTATTGGCGCGCCAACGGATAAAGTGTTTATGCTCGAAGAAGCCCAGCGTCCGGGCGAGTACATGACCGCGTTCGAAGACGAACACGGCACCTACATCATGAACTCCAAAGATTTACGCGCCATTGCCCACGTTGAGCGTCTGACCCAAATGGGTGTGCACTCGCTGAAAATCGAAGGTCGCACCAAGTCTTATTACTACTGCGCACGTACCGCGCAGGTGTATCGTAAAGCAATTGACGATGCCGCAGCCGGTAAACCGTTCGATCCGCAGCTGCTGGAAACGCTGGAAGGCCTGGCGCATCGCGGTTATACAGAAGGTTTCCTGCGTCGCCATACGCATGACGACTATCAGAACTACGAGTACGGTTTCTCCGTTTCCGAACGCCAGCAGTTTGTCGGTGAATTCACCGGTGAGCGTAAAGGTGAACTGGCTGCGGTTATCGTGAAAAATAAATTCACCGTCGGTGACAGCCTGGAGCTGATGACCCCGCAGGGCAACGTCAATTTCACGCTCGAGCAGATGGAAAATGCCAAAGGCGAAGCGATGCCTGTGGCGCCGGGCGACGGTTACACCGTCTGGATGCCGGTCCCGGAAGATATCGATCTGAATTATGCATTGTTAATGCGTAATTTTGCCGGTGAGTCCACGCGCAACCCGCATGATAAGTAGTTAGTTACGGTTATTTTTCAGCGTTCGGAAGATTCTTAGAAATCGATCACATACCGCTTCGTTCAATAAGGGTATTATCCGTTTCGCTGAAAAACATAACCCATAAATGCTAGCTGTACCAGGAACCACCTCCTTAGCCTGCGTAATCTCCCTTACGCAGGCTTATTTTTTGTCTGTAATCTACCTTTCCGAAAACCAGGCGAAAAAAAACCGGGCATTACGCCCGGTCTGTGATGCGATAGAAGATTAATGTGCGGCTTCTGGCTTGTGCTTTTGTGCACTCTGGAAGCCATAGGTCAGCTCATTTTTCTCTTTATCCAGCGCTACGGTCACCTGACCGCCATCGACAAGCGAACCGAACAACAGTTCGTTGGCCAGTGGTTTCTTCAGGTTATCCTGGACTACACGCGTCATCGGACGTGCGCCCATTGCACGGTCATAGCCTTTCTCTGCCAGCCAGTCACGCGCTTCCTGACTCACTTCCAGAGAGACACCTTTCTGATCCAACTGCACCTGAAGCTCAACAATAAATTTATCGACCACCTGATGGATTACCTCGGTAGAGAGGTGATCGAACCAGATAATGTTGTCGAGACGGTTACGGAATTCCGGCGTAAATACTTTTTTGATTTCCCCCATCGCATCAGTGCTGTTGTCCTGATGAATAAGGCCAATCGATTTACGTTCGGTTTCACGCACCCCGGCGTTGGTGGTCATCACCAGCACCACGTTGCGGAAATCCGCTTTGCGCCCGTTATTGTCGGTCAGCGTACCGTTGTCCATCACCTGCAGCAGTAGGTTGAAGACATCCGGGTGCGCTTTCTCAATTTCATCCAGCAGCAGCACCGCGTGCGGATGCTTAATGACCGCATCGGTCAGCAAACCGCCCTGGTCATAACCGACATACCCTGGAGGCGCACCAATCAGACGGCTGACGGTGTGGCGTTCCATATACTCAGACATATCAAAACGCAGCAGTTCAATGCCCAGCGCTTTAGACAACTGCACCGTCACTTCGGTTTTCCCGACACCGGTCGGACCAGCAAACAGGAACGAGCCCACAGGTTTGTGCTCGTGGCCCAGACCAGCACGGCTCATCTTGATGGCTTCGGTCAGCGCCTCAATGGCTTTATCCTGTCCGAATACCAGCATCTTCAGACGGTTACCCAGATTCTTCAGCGTATCGCGATCGCTTTGCGACACGCTCTTCTCCGGGATCCGCGCTATGCGGGCTACCACGGACTCAATATCCGCCACATTGACGGTTTTCTTACGCTTACTGATCGGCATCAGACGCGCACGCGCGCCCGCTTCATCGATCACGTCAATCGCTTTATCCGGCAGGTGACGATCGTTGATGTATTTCACCGCCAGTTCCACCGCCGCACGTACCGCTTTGGCGGTGTAGCGAACGTCATGGTGCGCTTCGTATTTCGGTTTCAGCCCGTTGATGATCTGCACGGTCTCTTCCACCGACGGTTCCGTAATATCAATTTTCTGGAAGCGACGCGCTAACGCACGGTCTTTCTCGAAAATGTTACTGAACTCCTGGTAAGTGGTTGAGCCAATCACGCGGATCTTACCGCTGGAGAGCAGCGGTTTGATCAGGTTTGCCGCATCCACCTGGCCGCCCGATGCCGCACCCGCACCGATAATGGTGTGGATCTCATCGATAAACAGAATGCTGTTAGTATCCTGTTCCAGCTGTTTCAGCAGCGCTTTAAAGCGTTTTTCGAAATCCCCGCGGTATTTGGTGCCCGCCAGCAGCGAACCGATATCCAAGGAGTAAAGCGTGCAGTCGGCCATCACTTCCGGCACATCGCCCTGGACAATACGCCAGGCCAGACCTTCGGCAATCGCGGTTTTACCGACGCCAGACTCACCGACCAGCAGCGGGTTGTTTTTACGACGACGGCACAGTACCTGAATAGCCCGCTCCAGCTCTTTTTCGCGGCCAATGAGCGGGTCAATCCCACCCACCCGAGCGAGCTGGTTAAGGTTAGTGGTGAAGTTCTCCATACGATCCTCCCCGCCAGCTTGCTCTTCGTTATTTGGCTGATTACCGGAGTCAGCAGACTGACTCGGTTCGTCTTTGCGCGTGCCATGAGAAATAAAATTCACCACGTCCAGTCGGCTAACTTCATGCTTGCGCAGCAGATAGGCCGCCTGGGATTCCTGCTCGCTGAAGATGGCAACCAGTACATTGGCGCCCGTCACTTCATTACGCCCCGAGGACTGAACATGGAAGACCGCGCGTTGCAGCACACGCTGAAAACTCAACGTCGGCTGCGTATCGCGCTCTTCTTCGCTCTCAGGCAATACGGGAGTGGTTTGTTCAATGAAGGCTTCGAGTTCCTGACGGAGCGCCACCAGGTCCACAGAACACGCTTCCAGCGCTTCGCGGGCCGATGGGTTACTGAGCAACGCCAGTAACAAGTGCTCGACGGTCATAAACTCATGTCGGTGCTCGCGCGCTCTGGCGAAAGCCATGTTTAAACTGAGTTCCAGTTCTTGATTGAGCATAGGCACCTCCCCCAATGTTTATGCCTGATTCAGGCTTTTTCCAGCGTACATAGCAACGGATGCTCGTTCTCCCTCGCATATTTGTTCACCATCGCCACTTTGGTCTCAGCCACTTCGGCGGTAAATACGCCGCAAATAGCCTTACCTTGATAGTGAACAGCAAGCATCAGTTGCGTTGCACGTTCTACATCATAAGAAAAGAATTTTTGTAACACGTCAATAACAAACTCCATCGGAGTGTAATCATCATTGACTAATATCACTTTATACATAGATGGCGGTTTTAGCGCGTCGCGCAATTTATCTTCCGCCAGCAGATCGAAATCCAGCCAGTCGTTCGTCTTACCCATTGTCAGTCGTCATCTTCAGTTACGGTTACCGGCAGAATAACTTGCCGCTGACAAGAGCCTATGCGCACAATCAATCTACCTCAATTATTAGATAACTATCATCTATCAGTGTCATCCGCGACATCTGTCACATATCCGACAATAGCGTTAACTGCTTCAAATTTTGATGCATTTTTACCCGATTCCGCCCGTCTGGCGCTTGACGCCCCGCCTGATTTCTCTAAATTGTAGTCTCGAGAGTTGGCGAGGTTTTGAACAGCCCCCACTCCGCCACCGGTTCATTCCATCTTACTTATATAAGATTTACGAAGGATGTCGAAGTATGGAAACGGGTACTGTTAAGTGGTTCAACAATGCCAAAGGGTTCGGTTTCATCTGCCCTGAAGGCGGCGGCGAAGATATCTTCGCTCATTACTCCACCATTCAGATGGATGGTTACAGAACGCTAAAAGCCGGACAATCTGTCCAGTTTGATGTCCACCAGGGTCCAAAAGGCAATCACGCCAGTCTTATTGTGCCCGTGCTTGAAGCAGAAGCTGTCGCATAGCTCTTCTGTCTCATTGTGTACATCCTGCAGACAAAATGCCAGCCCCCAGAGCTGGCATTTTTATTTCTTTTTCAATACAACACGTTATTCCCGCGCCAGGGCATCCACCGGGTCCAGCCTTGCCGCGTTGCGCGCCGGGAGCCAGCCGAACAAAATCCCGGTCGCCGTTGAACACAGGAAAGCCGTCAACAGGGCGAAAGGTGAGAATCCGATTTCCCAACCGGGCAGGAAAAGCTGTAGCGTGAAAGCAATCAGCATCGATAAACTGATACCGAGCGCCCCACCAACGAGACACACCAGCACCGCTTCAATCAAAAACTGCTGCAGTACATCACTGGCGCGCGCGCCAACCGCCATACGAATGCCAATCTCACGCGTTCGTTCGGTGACGGAAACCAGCATAATATTCATCACACCGATCCCGCCCACCACCAGCGAAATGACCGCCACCAGCGTCAGGAACAACTGTAAGGTGCGCGTGGTTTTTTCAGCGGTTTTCAGAACGCCATCCATATTCCAGGTGAAGAAATCTTTTTTACCATGCCGCAACGACAGCAGTCGGGTAAGCTGTTGCTCCGCCTGAGTGCTGTCAAAACCTTCCTTCACGCGAACGGTAATAGAATTCAGCCACGATTGCCCCATAATGCGCCCGGACATGGTGCTGTAAGGCAGCCAGATCCGCAGAATTTTGCTGCTGCCAAACATCGACTGCTTCTCTTCCGCCACACCAATCACGGTGGCCGGCATATTGCCGACCAGCACGACCTCACCCACCACCTTCGCTTTATTCGGGAACAACTGGCGTCGGGTGTTACTGTCCAGCACCACCACCTGCGCCCGACCATTTAACTGCTCGGTGTTAAAGGTGTTTCCCTCGCTGAACGTCATACCATAGACATTGAAGTAATCGCCGCTCACGCCATTAGCGCTGGCTGCCACGTCGATGTTGCCATAACGCAGCCGTAGGTTCTTCGACACGGCAGGCGTCACGGAGCTGACCCACGGTTGCTTCTGAATCGCCGTCAGATCGTCATACTTCAGCGCTTGCTGATATTGCGGGTCATCGTCACCAAAATCTTTGCCGGGATAGATATCAATTGTGTTGGTGCCGATAGCGCGAATATCGGCCAGTACCAGCTGTTTTGCTGCATCGCCGACCACCACAATCGACACGACCGACGCGATACCAATAATGATGCCCAGCATAGTGAGCAACGTACGCATCTTGTTGGCAGCCATGGCCAGCCAGGCCATGGTCAGCGCCTCGCGAAAACCACTGACAAACTGACTCCAGCCGGATGCCGTCGTTACCGTAGGTTCGGTTATGCCGTGTCCGCTGGCTGTTTTGTGCGACGGTGGATTGCGCACAATTTCACCGTCACGAATTTCAATCACCCGTTCAGCCTGCGCCGCAACCTGCGGGTCGTGGGTGACAATAATCACCGTATGCCCGCGATCGCGCAGCTGATGCAGAATGGCCATCACCTCTTCGCCGGAATGGCTGTCCAGCGCACCGGTAGGTTCATCTGCGAGAATGACCTGTCCGCCGTTCATCAGCGCACGCGCAATACTGACGCGCTGCTGCTGGCCACCGGAAAGCTGGGAAGGTTGATAATCCACACGATCGCCCAACCCCAGGCGCTGCAGTAACGCGTGTGCCCGCGTCAGACGCTGCTTGCGTTCGGTTCCGGCATAGACCGCTGGCACCTCCACGTTTTGCGCCGCCGTTAAATGCGAGAGCAAATGATAGCGCTGAAAAATAAAACCGAAATGCTCGCGCCGCAGTTGCGCTAACGCATCACTATCGAGCGTGGAGACGTCACGCCCCGCAACCCGATACGTGCCGCTGGAAGGCTTATCCAGACAGCCGAGGATATTCATCAGCGTCGACTTCCCCGAACCAGACGCCCCGACAATCGCCACCATTTCACCCGCCTGGATGCTCAAAGAGACGTCCTTTAGCACCTCTACCTGCCCTTCGCCTGACGGGTAGCTGCGGCGGATATGGCTCAGCTCAAGCAACGCCGTCATTGTGCCGCTCCGGGTTTCGCCTCGCTGATGATGACTTCATCACCCTCTTCCAGCCCTTTGACGATTTCCACATCGGTATCGTTACGGGCGCCGATAGAAACTTCGCGCTCGCGGGTTTCGCCGTTGCGCAGCAGCCTGACGTTATAGCGGTTGTCGCCAACAGGCTCGCCCAGCGCCGCCAGCGGGATGGTCAGGACGTTTTTGACGTCCGTCAGTTGGATATGTACCTGCGCGGTCATATCCAGGCGCAGGATCCCTTTCGGGTTGGGTACTTCGAAACGGGCATAGTAGAAAATCGCATCGTTCACTTTCTCAGGCGTCGGCAGCACATCTTTGAGCGTACCTTCGTAGCGCGTCTGCGGATCGCCCAGCACGGTAAACCAGGCTTTTTGCCCTGGATGCAGGTGAATGACATCTGCCTCGGAAACCTGGGCTTTAACCAGCATGGTGCTCATGTCAGCCAGCGTAAGAATGTTAGGTGCCTGCTGGGCGGCGATCACGGTTTGCCCCTGCAGGGTGGTAATTTGCGTCACTTCGCCAGCCATTGGCGCCACAATACGGGTGTAGTCGAGGTTCGTTTTTGCCGTATCAAGAGAAGCCTGATTACGCTTAATTTGTGCATCAATGGTGCCAATTTGCGCCTGTTTGACCGCCATCTGCGTGGCTGCTGTATCGAGATCCTGCTGCGAAACCGCCTGCGTTTTCGCAAGCTGTTGCTGGCGAGAAAGCGTCACCCGCGCCAGTTTCCACTCGGCCTCGGCCTGCATACGTTGGGCACGTAATTCCATCAGCGTGGCTTCGACTTCTTTGATCTGGTTTTGCGCCTGCTCAGGATCAATGACGCCAAGCAGCTGATCTTTTTTAACTTTATCGCCAATCGCTACGGACAGCGTTTTTAACTGCCCGCTCACCTGCGCCCCGACGTCAACTTTGCGCAGCGCATCCAGCTTCCCGGTTGCCAATACACTTTGCTGAAGATCGCCGGGTCGCACAATTAATGTTTGATATTGCGGCAATGGCGCATTAAGCGTTCGCCAAAGTGCAATTACCGCCACAATAATGATGACGGCGAAGATAAAATAGCGTTTTTTGATTTTTCCCTTGAGCTTCATAAATGTCCCAATTCCCCCAAAACGTCCACCAGAGTGGAGTGTTAAACGTCAACGATAAATAAATAGCCGTTGAAAAGCGCCAAGAATAACAGAGTTATTGATGAATGGTTAAGATCCGCTGTGCTGAAATTACTACAAATACGTCTCAGGCTTCCATCGGATTTATATTATGAGTCAGCTAACTGAAAGCACTTTTCATTCCAGCAATCCTGTCACCAGCTTTAACCTTTTTTACAGCCTAAGCCGTGGTCAATTACGTCCCGGGCAATGCTGGGATAAACGGAGTTTTCGCCGTAAGTTTATCTGGCGTTCTTTACTAATACCCCACCTCACCAGAGAATGGATGACTGAACTGGCTCAGTGGCCGGATCTTGATAGCCTGCTCACCCGCCAGCCCCGACTCCCAGTTCGTTTGCATCGCCCTTACCTTGCCGCTAACTTCGATCGTAAAATGCGCTTAGATGCCGTGCGTTTTCAC
The DNA here is from genome assembly GCF_005280945.1 of Citrobacter sp. wls718. NCBI lineage: Bacteria > Pseudomonadati > Pseudomonadota > Gammaproteobacteria > Enterobacterales > Enterobacteriaceae > Citrobacter > Citrobacter sp. wls718. The sequence goes on along the minus strand of NZ_SZWV01000034.1, from coordinate 2,655 downwards.
TATCATGTTATCCGCCAGACATTTTTACCTGCTGAATTTAAAGCATTGTTAAGTAATAGCGGCTTACAACTGGCACAAATTAAAGGCAAAGACGACGAAATATTTACCGTCACCATGATGATGTTCCCGGTACTGGACAAAGAGGGAGAAAGTACCATTCTGGTACAAAATGGCGCTGGAGATGTTCTGACTAAAATAACCTTTACGTTCTGCGAATATCACGGAAAAAGTACGCTTTTTATTGGTGGCATGCAGGGCAATTCACAATTGCCTCACGAGACAACACAAAAAGCAACGAAGTCCTGTCACGGAATTTTCCCAAAACGGATTGTGATGGAAGCGATTTGTCGTTTAGCCGAACGGTTGAATATAGAAAACGTGATGGCTGTCAGCAATGAACAGCATATCTTTCGCAGCCCACGTTACCATGATAAAAATAAGGTTATCCTCTCCGACTATAATGCGTTTTGGGCGTCGGTTGGCGGTGAATGCGACAGCCGCGGGTATTACCATATTCCGCGCACGCTGGCACGAAAAAGCGAGTCGGAGATTGCCAGTAAGAAGCGGGCGGAATATCGCCGCCGCTATCAATTACTGGACACTATCCACGAACAGCTGTCGCTGATGTTCCGCCACTAATCAGCACGTCCGCGTGCCAGCCACAGCACGCGCGAAAACATTTTTCGCAGCAGGGTGGGAACGGCATCAACACCGCGCCGCCCTGCTTCCATCGCCACTTCAATCGCCAGATCCGGTTTTGACGAACGATGAATCGCTTTGGAGATAATTTTACGCATATTCATCGGCACGTTTTCCGGAATTTGTGCCACCCGGTGAAAGACGTCTGAGAAACCCTGGCGATACATAAAGTGCTCCATATCCAGCGCGGGCAGCATTGTCAGGTGATCGCGTTCTTCTTCGCGGTCGTTACTCAGCAGACTGCGTACGGTGGCGGCATATTTTTTCCCGGCCTCATCGCCATCAACCAACACGTGCCACTCTATTCCCATCCGCCGGGCAAATTTCACCAGCGGCTTAAGCCCGGACTGGGCAAATTCAATCACTTTAATCCCTTCGGCATCAAAGTGATGACCGCACTGACGAGCCAGTTCGTTGATCACCCAGGTTTCCGTTTCGCCTTCCACCAGCAGCCAGCAGCGGGCAAATAATGACGATGCGCGATTAAAGCGAATATGAAAGGCAATCCGCCGCCCGTCTTCCGCGCTCAGACCGCCTGGTCCCAAACGCCAGGCGGCGACACGGGAAGATTCACGCACCAGGCGCACCACATGTTCAACGGGGGTAAGCGACAGCAATTCACCGGAGTTGGTAGTCGCCACACGCTGCAGAGGTAACAGATTCAGCAACTGCCAGGCCACTGACAACATGATGGGGTGCAAACGCGTTTCCGGATCTTCGACCAACAGCAAAGGACGGGCGTCTTTGTCCAGCCTGAGCGTACCTTTGGCCTGGAGCAACGTTGAAAACAGCCCCAGCAGGATCACGCGATGCGTACGTCCGCCAGGCTTGTCAATCATCCGGTTGATAATATCCAGATAACGCCAGCTACGCTGCTCATTATTGGAACGCCGACGCATCAGACGATAGCGAGACTGGCCCGCGCCTTGCTCAGAAAAGTAGTGTTCCAGCAGTTGTACCATCGCCGACAGCCCCTGGCGGATCTGGCCGTCCGTCAGATTTTGTGGCCGGGTTGCCAGTTCACGCGCCAGGAAATCCAACTGGCGGGCAGTCACTTCGACTTCCGCAATATTCGGCACCGTGCCGTTGCGGATACGCCGCATAAAGCGCGCATCGCGCAGTCGCAACACCGGCATCAGACGCACGAGGTGGCACGCCAGGTCGTTAATATTGTCGAGCGCGAGCGGACGCCCTTCACCATCAAGGAAACTGCGCAGCGTCAGGACGCTACCGTCATCCGCACACTCGCCTTCCAGACGATAGAAAATACGGTGATAGTCATCGTGACAGGGAGACCAGCAGGCTTCCAGCGGACGATAGCGGCGCACCCGATGACGGCCCGGCTGCGATTCACGAAAAGTAAGAATAATATGTAGATGATGTTCCCGGCCCTGGATATCGCCCGGCGGAAACCAGAAGTCTTCACGGTCAAAATGATACAAATCCGATTCCGGTGACAGCAGCAAGGTCAGTGCATCCAGCAGGCTGGACTTACCCCACGCGTTCTCCCCAATCAGCACGTTGTTCTGCTCCAGCATCAACGACAGCCGATTAATACCACGAAACCCAACAATCTCAACGCGTTCGAGAATCATATAGCCTCCGGAAATGCTAACTTTTTCCTTCAAGTTATCAGGAGTATAGCGTCAAGCTGGCGTGCAGAACACCTGAGATCGCACAGACAGAAATCAGAACAATAAAAAAATAAGAATATTCTTCTTTAAATTCACGCCAGATATTATTACAGGGGACAACCATTTGCTTTTCGCTAATTGAACTATGCTGTATTCACCTCAACACCAAAAAGGATTCACATCATATTGCCTTAAATCAAATTTTTTCATTAATTTAAGTGGCAAAGGGATGATATTTTTTTCTAGAATACACGCTCTTTAATCATCGTCCCTTTTAGCGATGAAATACCGGGCCAGGAAAACGGGTAATGACTCCAACTTA
>NZ_SZWV01000033.1:15480-27197 GCF_005280945.1 Citrobacter sp. wls718 | reverse complement strand
TGGAAATATAGGGGCCAATCCAGTGCGCCTTTGAATCCCCATTTCTCGTCTTTGTGATATTCGAAGAAGAAATCCAGTAACTCAGCGACAATGCTCGCCACAGGATTGCCAATCGCGCGCAATCGCTCGGTGTCTTCACGATGAATTTGTGCTTTATGTGTGACGTCCAGCCCGGCCATCACTACCGGAATACCTGATTGAAACACCATCTCTGCCGCTTCGGGATCAACATAAATATTGAACTCAGCAGCCGGTGTCCAATTTCCGAGTCCCATCGCGCCGCCCATAATCACAATACGGGCGATTTTCTTATGCAACTCGGGGTGGCTATTCAGCAGCAGTGCTACGTTAGTTTGGGGGCCAGTTGATACAATCGTGACCGGTTCCGGACTTTCGCGCAGGGTTTTCGCCATTAACTCCACGGCTGTACAACTTTGCGGGGCAAATGCCGGCTCCGGCAGTACGGGGCCGTCCAGGCCACTTTCTCCGTGAACGTTATCGGCAATTATCAACTCGCGCATCAGGGGCTTCAACGCGCCTCCGGCAACGGGAATATCCGATCGGTTGAGCAGCGTTAACATACGCAACACATTACGCAGGGTTTTATCAGGCGTCTGGTTGCCCGCTGAGGATGTTATGGCTTTAACATCAAGTTCCGGTGAGGCAAGGGCGAGAACCATTGCGATAGCGTCGTCATGACCTGGATCGCAATCAAAAAGGATCGGAAGTGCCATTGTGACTCCTTGTGGGTGGGACTTCGTGACAAGGTTAACGCCGGGCTGTATGTGATTCGAGATGCGAAGAAAGAAAGCGTGATTTGGCGCGCACTTTGATGTGCGCGCCGGAAAGATTAATGCAATATTTTGGCGAGGAAGTCTTTGGCGCGGTCTGATTTTGGATTGGCAAAGAACTCTTCTTTCGGCGAGTCTTCCACAATCTTACCCTCATCCATAAAGATTACCCGGTTCGCCACTTTCCGAGCGAAGCCCATTTCGTGGGTGACCACCATCATGGTCATCCCTTCATGAGCCAGCTCGACCATGACGTCCAGCACCTCGTTGATCATTTCTGGATCGAGCGCTGAGGTGGGTTCATCAAACAACATGGCGATAGGATCCATACACAGCGCCCGGGCAATGGCCACGCGCTGCTGCTGTCCACCAGAAAGCTGGGCCGGAAACTTATCGGCATGGGCCGACAGTCCTACGCGCTCAAGCAGTTTTTGTGCTTTGTCGCGAGCAGGCTTTTTATCGCGTTTAAGTACTTTTACCTGGGCCAGGGTCAAGTTTTCGATGATCGACAAATGTGGGAACAGTTCAAAGTGCTGGAAGACCATGCCCACGCGAGAACGCAGTTTGGCCAGATCGGTTTTTTTGTCATTCACGACGGTACCGTCAACGGTGATCACACCCTGCTGCACTGGCTCCAGGCCGTTTACCGTTTTGATCAGCGTCGATTTACCGGAGCCTGACGGACCGCAAACTACCACCACTTCACCTTTTTTAACTTCCGTGGAGCAGTCGGTCAGAACCTGAAAGTGACCATACCATTTAGAAACATTTTTCAGGGTAATCATTAAACTGTCCTTTTCTTCAAATAGCTGACCAACAACGATGCGCTCAGACTGAATACAAAATAGACGGCGCCAGCGAACAGGATCATCTCGACCTGTGTGCCGTCACGCTCGCCAATGGTGGAGGCGGTACGGAAGAAATCTGCAAGACTTAATACGTAGACCAGCGAGGTGTCCTGGAATAGAACGATGCCCTGGGTCAGCAGCAACGGCACCATCGCGCGAAATGCCTGCGGCAGAATAATGAGCTTCATCGACTGCCAGTGGGTCATCCCTAACGCCAGCGCGGCGCTGGACTGTCCACGAGAAATACTCTGGATCCCGGCACGGATAATCTCTGAGTAGTACGCCGCTTCAAACATCGAAAACGCCACCATCGCTGAGATCAGACGAATATCGGTTTTCGGTGACAGGCCTAATACGTTCTGTAAGAACCCCGGTACAATCAGATAGAACCACAGCAGTACCATGACCAGCGGAATAGAGCGGAATACGTTCACGTAGATCTTCGCAAACCAGGCAATGGGCGCGAAGCTGGACAGACGCATTACCGCAAGGATAGTTCCCCAAACGATGCCAATAATGACCGCCGTAACGGTAATTTTCAGCGTGATCATCAGCCCATCCAGCAGATACGGCAGGGAGGGGACAATGGAACTCCAGTCAAATTCGTACATTATTTGCCTCCCAAATTGCCAGGCAGGCGAGTTTTACGTTCAACCAGATTCATCACCAGCATAATAAAGGCGTTAATCAAGACGTAGGCAAGGGTGATAGCCGTAAACGACTCCCAGGCGTGGGCAGAGTAATCCAGCAGCTTGCCTGCCTGTGCTGCCATATCGACCAGACCGATGGTTGAGGCGATGGCGGAGTTTTTCACCAGGTTCATCATTTCTGATGTCATCGGCGGTACGATCACGCGGTAGGCGTTGGGCAGCAGAACATAGCGATAGGCCTGCGGTAGCGTCAGCCCCATCGCCAGCGCGGCGTTTTTTTGTCCGCGAGGCAAAGACTGAATCGCGGCGCGCACCTGCTCACAAACGCGGGCGGCGGTAAACAGCCCCAGGCAGAGCATTGAGGAGAGGAAAAACTGGATGTTGGGATCCAACTCAGCCTTGAACCACATGCCAATGTTTTCTGGGAGCAGTTCCGGGATCACCAGATACCAGGTAAAAAATTGTACGATCAGCGGAACGTTACGAAACAGTTCAACATACAACGTGCCTATCCCGGAAAGGAAACGGTTGGGAACGGTGCGTAAGATGCCGAATAGGGAACCTATCAGGAAAGCAATAATCCAGGCGGTGATTGAAAGCGCGACGGTGACCTGGAAACCACTCCAGAGCCAGCCGAGATAGGTGGTGTTGCCGAACGGGGCTTCTTGTAAAAAAATCCCCCAGTTCCAGTCTATAGACATAAATCTACTCCAGAAAAAAAAAGGGTAGCAGCGCTACCCTCGAAGATTGTTGAGAAGCTCATTTTTCGCGCTGAGTGGGGAACGGCCACTCAGCGTATAGTCTGTCCATGCTTCCCGACAATCGTGAGGGCCAGGTGAACTCGCCCCATTTATTTTAGTTAGTTGAGTGCTTTATCATTTGGTTCTTTGAACAGGGCCTTCATCTCGCTCGACAGTTCGAAATTCATATTCAGGTTCTTTGGCGGAATAGGGTTTTTAAACCATTTATCAAACCACTTCTCTGCTTCACCTGAAGTTTGTGCCTGTGCAATGGTGTCATCCATCAGCTTTTTGAACGCGACGTCGTCTTTACGCAGCATACAGCCGTACGCTTCCTGAGATTGTGGCTTGCCGACGATCTCCCAGTTGTCCGGTTTCTTCGCCTTCGCGCGTTCACCAGCCAGCAGGGCGTCATCCATCATAAAGGCGACGGCGCGACCGCTTTCGAGGGTACGGAAAGAGTCACCGTGGTCTTTCGCACTGATGATGCGCATATCCATTTTTTGTTCTTCGTTCAGCTTATGCAGCAGCACTTCCGAGGTGGTACCGGAAGTCACAACCACCGCTTTGCCTTTCAAGTCAGCGAAATCTTTGATGTCGCCGCCTTTTTTCGCCAGCAGGCGGGTGCCGACAACGAAAATGGTGTCAGAAAATGCCGCTTGTTTCTGGCGTTCAACGTTGTTGGTGGTTGAACCACATTCAAAGTCGAAGGTGCCGTTTTGCAGCAGCGGAATGCGGTTCTGGGAGGTAATCGGAATCAGCTTCACCTGCAGGTCAGGTTTGTTCAGCTTTTTCTTCACGGCCTCAACAATTGCGTTGGAGTAATCCTGTGAATAACCGACCACTTTCTGCTGATTATCGTAGTAGGAAAACGGGACCGAGGATTCACGGTGTCCGACGACGATGACGCCATTTTTAGCGATCTTGTCCAGGGTGCTGCTTGCCGCAGGGGCGGCATCTTCCGCGTGCGCCAGACCGGCAGACATTCCCACGACCAGCATGGCAGTGGCGAGCTTACGTAATTGCATATCCAACTCCTTTATCGTCTGCGTCAGGGACGCATTGATACCCATTGTGATGTTGTTATTGTTTGCTACTTAAAAGTGCAGTCTTGTATGTGTTTGTTAACATTTAGTTTGGATGAATGTAAAGAATTTGCTGTGTTATTGTTTATTTTTGCGAAGTGCGCCGCACCGTTTGAGGGCAAAAATATCTTGTTGCACATTTCAGGTGCTACCTGTGCTCAAATTTGGTGCGACCAGGTTGCACATTCAACCAAAACAGCGTTTGCCTTGTATAACAAAGCAATAGGCGTGCCAGAATGGGAGAGAAGAGGGGGGACGTGTTAGCCGGACAAGGCGCGTGAGCGCCAACATCCGGCAATATGACGAGAGCAGAGATTATTTACGACGCTGGCGCAGACTCATGATGATCGCGCCAAAGCCTAACAACGCGGTAACCAGCCATAACGGCCAGTTTCCGGTACGTGCATACGGCGTGAGACCCGTTGTCGGGGTAACGCTGGTGGTCAGTACCTGTCGGGTAAACTGCGGGATCATGGCCTGCACTTCACCTTGCGGGCCAATCACCGCCGTGATGCCATTATTAGTGCTACGCAACAGCGGACGCGCCAGCTCCAGTGACCGCATGCGCGCCATCTGGAAGTGCTGCCATGGACCGATGGATTTACCAAACCAGGCATCATTGGAGATGGTCAGCAAGTAGTCCGTATCCGGGCGGAAGTTATCCCGTACCTGTTCGCCAAGAATAATTTCGTAGCAGATTGCCGCCGTCAGCTTAAAGCCGTGTGCCTGCAGCTGTGGCTGCACATACGGCCCTCGGCTGAAGGATGACATGGGTAAGTCAAAGAACGGCGCCAGCGGGCGTAGAATCGATTCCAGCGGCACAAACTCACCAAACGGGACAAGGTGATTTTTGTTGTAACGATTGCTGGAGTCATAGCTGTACGGACTGTCTTTACCCAGCGTGATGATGGTGTTGTAAGTATCGTAGCGGTTTTGCTTGTTAAGGCGCGCGTCAACAATACCGGTGATTAGCGTGCTGTTTTTAGATTTTAGCAGGTCATCCATCATGTCGAGGAAACGCTGCTGATTGATCTCCAGATCAGGAATAGCGGACTCTGGCCAGATGATCAGCTGTGATTTGCCCATTTCAGGCTGCGTGGCATCAAGGTAAATCTTCAACGTGTTGATGAGCTGACCTTCATCCCACTTCAGCGACTGCGGAATGTCACCTTGCACCATCGAAACTTGGGTTGTTTTTTCTGGCTCCAGCGTATACCACTGGATGTAACGCAGCGGGAAGGGCAGAGCGAACAATACCACGGCAGCAACCAGAGGACGCCAGTTACGTGTGACTAACGCCAGCGCCAGCAGGCCGCTGACCATCATCAGCAGGAAGTTAATCGCCTCGACGCCCATTACCGGCGCCAGGCCTTTCAGCGGGCCGTCAATCTGGCTGTAGCCAAACTGTAGCCATGGGAAGCCGGTCAGCACCCAGCCGCGCAGGAATTCGGTTATCTGCCAGACTACCGGGGCAGCAATCGCCACCCGCAGCCAGCTGGTTTTTGGCCACAGGCGCGACAGAACGCCCGCAAACAAACCTGTGTACAGCGAGAGGTATGCCGCAAGCAATACCACAAGGAATACGTTAACCGGGCCTGGCATACCGCCAAATTGCGCAATGCTGACATAGACCCAGTTGATGCCGGAGCCAAAAAGACCCATTCCCCAGACATAGCCGATAGCGGCAGACTGGAGTGGGCGACGGTTGAGAGTTAAGGCCTGCAGACCCATCAGCGAAATAATCGCCGCAGGCCAGATGTCATACGGAGAGAACGCCAGCGTCCCGCAGGCGCCGAATAATAACGCCAGCAGCAGGCGAATGCGCTGGCGTTCAATTAAGGGGGCAAATGCCATGTAGTCTTTGATCCAGTTTCGGGTTTATTCGTCCAGTTTTGGCTGGGGTGAGTCGTCCGGAATTCTGACATGAACCTGAATAATACGACGGCTGTCGGCCATGGCAACTTTGAACTGGTAGCCATCAATGTCGATAGTCTCTCCACGTGCGGGCAGATGACCAAAGGCCTGCATCACCAAACCGCCAATAGTATCGACTTCTTCGTCGCTAAAGTGGGTGCCGAAGGCTTCGTTGAAGTCTTCGATCGGGGCCAGCGCACGAATGGTCCAGGTGTGGCGACTAAGCTGACGGAAATCGATATCGTCTTCTTCGTCGTATTCATCTTCGATTTCACCGACGATCAGTTCAAGAATGTCCTCAATGGTCACCAGACCCGAGACACCGCCGAACTCGTCGATAACGATAGCCATATGGTACCGCTGAGAGCGGAACTCTTTCAGCATGCGGTCAACACGCTTGCTCTCAGGTACGACAACCGCCGGGCGTAACACTTTTTCCATGCTGAAAGCTTCGGCATCACTGCGCATAAACGGCAGCAAGTCTTTCGCCATCAGAATCCCTTCAATGTGATCTTTGTCTTCGCTGATCACCGGGAAACGCGAGTGGGCGGACTCGATGATGACATCAAGACACTCATCCAGAGTCTGGTTGCGTTTCAGTGTGATCATCTGGGACCGGGGGATCATGATGTCGCGAACACGTTGGTCCGCAATGTCCATCACCCCTTCGAGCATATCGCGCGTATCTTCATCGATAAGGTCGTTTTGCCCGGAATCACGGATCAGCTCCAACAGTTCGTCGCGGTTTTTTGGTTCACCGTGGAAAAGTTGGCTCAGTAACAGGGAAAAGAATCCCTTTTTGCTGTGTAAGGTGTCACTACTGTGTGAATTGTCGTCGCTCATGGCGTCGTATGGGTTCTCATGTTAGTTAATAGATTGCTCAAGGCACGTAAACTCAGTGCCCGGCGTCGTGACCTGTCACCGGCTTGACCGGTAGCAGGTTATTCCTTCTCGGCAATGTACGGATCCTCATAGCCCAGAGCAAGCATAATCTCTGTTTCGAGGGATTCCATTTCTTCCGCTTCGTCGTCTTCGATATGGTCGTAGCCTAAGAGATGCAGGCTACCGTGTATAACCATGTGTGCCCAGTGGGCTTCAAGAGGCTTACCTTGCTCCTGCGCTTCTTTTTCGACCACTTGACGACAGATGATCAAATCGCCCAACAGCGGCAGTTCGATGCCCGGTGGGGCCTCAAACGGGAAGGACAGCACGTTGGTTGACTTGTCTTTCCCGCGATAGGTCAGATTCAGTTCGTGGCTTTCAGCGTCATCGACCAGGCGAATGGTGACCTCTGACTCTTCCTGAAACTGCGGGATCACCGCATCCAGCCATGCCTGAAACTGGCGCTCATCCGGTAAACCGGCGTTATCTTCACATGCCAGCTGTAAATCGAGAATAACCTGACTCATTTTTGTTCCTGTTCCTGGGCTTCACGCTTGCGTTCCGCTGCCTGTTCGGCTTTACGTTTTTGTTCTGCTTCTTCCCAGGCTTCATACGCCGTCACGATACGGGCAACCACCGGGTGGCGTACCACGTCTTCGCTATGGAAGAAATTAAAGCTAATCTCATCGACCTCAGCCAACACTTCGATGGCATGACGCAGACCGGATTTGGTGCTGCGCGGCAGGTCAATTTGGGTAATGTCGCCGGTGATCACCGCTTTGGAGTTGAAGCCAATACGGGTCAGGAACATTTTCATCTGTTCGATAGTCGTGTTCTGGCTCTCATCAAGGATAATGAACGCATCGTTCAGCGTACGACCGCGCATATAAGCCAGCGGGGCGACTTCAATGACGTTACGCTCAATAAGCTTCTCCACCTTCTCAAAACCAAGCATTTCGAACAGCGCATCATACAGCGGACGTAAATAAGGATCGACTTTCTGGCTGAGATCGCCCGGCAGGAAGCCCAGTTTTTCACCGGCTTCAACCGCCGGACGGGTCAGCAGAATACGGCGAATTTCCTGACGCTCGAGCGCATCGACCGCGGCGGCTACCGCCAGGTAGGTTTTACCCGTCCCTGCAGGACCGACGCCGAAGGTGATGTCGTGGTCGAGAATATTGGCGATGTACTGCGCCTGATTCGGCGTACGCGGTTTGATCACGCCACGCTTGGTTTTGATATTCACCGCTTTGCCAAACTCCGGCACACTGTCTGCGCTCTGCTCAAGGACACGCGCTTCTTTGATTGCCAGGTGAATTTGTTCCGGCTCGATGTCCTGCGTCTTGCCGCGCATTGGCGCGGTATCGACGTACAGGCTGTGTAAAATATCTGCCGCAGCGGTAACGCAAATCGGGCGACCGGTCAGCTTAAAGTGGTTGTCGCGGCGGTTAATTTCGATACCAAGGCGACGTTCAAGCTGTTTGATGTTGTCATCAAAAGGACCGCACAGGCTCAACAGACGGGCATTGTCTGCGGGCTCAAGGGTAATTTCGCGAGTGTCTATGTTCAAACCGTTCCTCTTATGCAGATATCGCCGGACGTCGAACATTTACCGGCATGTAGGGAAATTATTCACGCCACAGGGAAAAGGCGCAAGCATTGCAATGAAGATGGGGGCGTAGAGAGGAATTACAAGACCCTCCCTGTCATACTTCAAGCCGCAGAGGCGTTGTTTGCAATCGCGCACCCCAGTCACATAGTTATCTATGCTCCTGGGGATTTGCTCGTTTGTCGCTTTAGGGGATAGAGGAGGGGTTATGGTAATTACGGCTGATAAATGCCGACACCCAGATCGTTCTCTTTGCGGGTACGCGCAATGACCGACTCCGGACTTTCTGCGATGCGCAGGCCCATTTCGTCCTCGGTACGCACGACTTTACCGCGCAGGGAGTTAGTCCAGACGTCGGTAATTTCAACATCCACAAACTTACCGACCATATCCGGGGTGCCTTCAAAATTCACCACACGGTTATTTTCAGTACGACCCGACAGCTCCATTACGCTTTTACGCGACGTGCCTTCGACCAGAATACGCTGGGTGGTGCCGAGCATACGGCGGCTCCAGGCCATGGCCTGCTGGTTGATGCGATCCTGCAGGATATACAGACGTTGCTTTTTCTCTTCTTCCGGGACGTCGTCAACCATATCGGCGGCAGGCGTGCCAGGACGAGCTGAGAAGATAAAGCTGTAGCTCATGTCGAAGTTAACGTCGGCAATCAGCTTCATGGTCTGCTCGAAATCTTGTGTGGTTTCGCCAGGGAAGCCCACGATGAAGTCGGAGCTAATCTGAATATCCGGGCGTGCAGCGCGCAGTTTGCGGATGATTGCCTTGTATTCCAGCGCGGTATGGGTACGTCCCATCAGGTTTAGTACGCGATCTGAGCCACTCTGTACCGGCAGGTGCAGGAAGCTTACCAGCTCCGGGGTGTCACGATAGACTTCAACGATATCGTCGGTGAACTCAATTGGATGACTGGTAGTGAAACGGATACGGTCAATGCCGTCGATCGCCGCTACCAGACGCAGTAAATCTGCGAATGAGCCGGTCGTGCCGTCGTAGTTCTCACCGCGCCAGGCGTTAACGTTTTGCCCCAGCAGGTTGACTTCACGTACGCCCTGCGCCGCAAGTTGGGCAATTTCAAGCAGGATATCGTCCGCCGGACGGCTGACTTCTTCACCGCGGGTGTAGGGCACCACGCAGTAAGTGCAGTATTTGTTACAGCCTTCCATGATGGACACAAACGCGCTTGGACCTTCAGCACGCGGTTCCGGCAGGCGGTCGAACTTTTCGATTTCCGGGAAACTGATATCCACCACTGGACTACGGCTGGTGCTACCGCGCACTTTGTTGATCATTTCCGGCAGGCGGTGCAGGGTTTGTGGCCCAAAAATAATGTCGACGTAGTGTGCACGTTGACGAATATGGTCGCCTTCCTGGGAGGCGACACAGCCACCCACGCCGATAATCAGATTCGGGTTTTTCTCTTTTAAGAGTTTCCAGCGACCTAACTGATGGAAAACTTTTTCCTGAGCCTTCTCGCGAATTGAGCAGGTATTCAGCAGCAGCACATCCGCTTCTTCCGCCACGTCGGTCAGTTGATACCCGTGAGTGGCATCCAGCAGATCGGCCATCTTCGATGAATCGTATTCGTTCATCTGACAGCCCCAGGTTTTAATATGGAGTTTTTTAGTCATCGACTTGCTCTTGCGAAATTGTGGCTGAAATGCAGGGCGCATAGTGTACTGCGTTGGCGCGGTTGTGACCAGTATGACGGATGTCAGCCTCAAGGGGTAAAAAATCCTGTAAACTTACAGAATACATGTAACAGGATGATTGACCATGACAAATCAACCAACGGAAATTGCCATTGTCGGCGGGGGGATGGTCGGCGGCGCGCTGGCGCTGGGACTGGCGCAGCATGGATTCAGGGTGACGGTAATAGAGCACGCCGCGCCCGTGCCGTTTGTGGCTGACAGTCAGCCCGATATCCGTATTTCAGCCATTAGCTCCGCGTCTGCATCGTTGCTGAAAGGGTTGGGTGTCTGGGATGCGGTGCAGGGCATGCGCACTCATCCATATCGTCGTCTGGAAACCTGGGAGTGGGAGAATGCCCATGTGGTGTTTGATGCGGCAGAGCTAAAACTCCCATTGCTGGGCTATATGGTCGAAAACAACGTCCTGCAACAGGCGTTGTGGCAGGCGATGGAGGCGCATCCCAACGTGACCCTGCGCGTGCCGGCATCACTGATTTCTCTGCATCAACATAACGATCGGCATGAGCTTGAACTGACTGGCGGTGAAAAGATAACGGCAAAACTGGTGATTGGTGCCGATGGCGCGAATTCTCAGGTACGTCAAATGGCCGGGATTGGCATCCATGCCTGGCAGTACGCGCAATCCTGCATGCTGATTACCGTGCAATGCGAGAATTCACCGGGAGACAGTACCTGGCAGCAGTTTACCCCTGACGGACCGCGGGCGTTTTTACCGCTGTTCGATAACTGGGCTTCGCTGGTGTGGTATGACTCTCCGGCCCGCATCCGCCAGTTGCAGAGTCTCGATATGGCGCAGCTCCAGGCGGAAATCGCAAAATATTTCCCTTCACGTCTGGGTGACGTTACGCCTGTTGCCGCAGGGGCGTTTCCACTTACTCGTCGCCACGCGTTGCAGTATGTACAGCCAGGACTGGCGCTGGTGGGCGATGCTGCGCACACCATTCATCCGCTTGCCGGGCAGGGGGTGAATCTGGGGTACCGTGATGTCGATGCGTTAATTGATGTGCTGGTGAACGCCCGTAGCTATGGTGAGCAGTGGGCCAGTCAGCGGGTACTGAAGCGCTACCAAACGCGTCGTATGACCGATAACTTCATCATGCAAAGTGGTATGGATCTGTTTTACGCCGGATTCAGCAACAACCTGCAGCCGCTGCGTATTATGCGCAATCTTGGTCTAATGGCCGCCGAGCGTGCAGGCGTTTTAAAACGTCAGGCGCTGAAGTATGCATTAGGGTTGTAGCTCAAGTGGTGCCTGATGGCGCTGCGCTTATCAGGCCTACGCGTCATGTAGGCCGGGTAAGGCTTGCCGTCACCCGGCGTTAGAAAAGCAAAAAGCTCGCCGAAGCGAGCTTTTCTAAAATGGCTGGGGTACGAGGATTCGAACCTCGGAATGCTGGTATCAGAAACCAGAGCCTTACCGCTTGGCGATACCCCAACGGGTGCACCCACAAAGTGGACGACTTTTTGAAAT
>NZ_SZWV01000033.1:14945-15409 GCF_005280945.1 Citrobacter sp. wls718 | reverse complement strand
CTTACCGCTTGGCGATACCCCAACAATTTTTTGGATTTACCGAATTAAATCGATACGCCCTTAATATGGTGGCTACGACGGGATTCGAACCTGTGACCCCATCATTATGAGTGATGTGCTCTAACCAGCTGAGCTACGTAGCCAAATACTATCATATTCTTCGTGGCTGGGGTACCTGGATTCGAACCAGGGAATGCCGGTATCAAAAACCGGTGCCTTACCGCTTGGCGATACCCCAATGACCGTTGCGGTGAACCGCTATATCGAAGAAAAGTGGCTGGGGTACCTGGATTCGAACCAGGGAATGCCGGTATCAAAAACCGGTGCCTTACCGCTTGGCGATACCCCATCCGTGCAACGCTTACGGGTGAATGGTGCGGGAGGCGAGACTTGAACTCGCACACCTTGCGGCGCCAGAACCTAAATCTGGTGCGTCTACCAATTTCGCCACTCCCGCAAAAAAG
>NZ_SZWV01000033.1:2534-14935 GCF_005280945.1 Citrobacter sp. wls718 | reverse complement strand
CTAACCAGCTGAGCTACGTAGCCATCTTTTTTTCGCGTTACCTTATCGGCGTTGCGGGGCGCATTATGCGTATTGAGCCTTGAAGCGTCAACCCCTTTTTCATTGAAAATAGCTGGAATGTGACTGTTTGGTTAGGTTGCGAACAGCGTGACGCAATATTCGGCAATTATTCGTTATTAATTGTTTTTCCGCACGTAAAACCGACATAAAAAAAGAGCCCCTCAGGGCTCTTAGTGGATGATGGGCTTACTTATAAGCCGACTGGTGCACGCCAACCGCACGGCCTGATGGATCGTTCATGGTTTTGAACGCTTCGTCCCATTCGATGGCTTTGGCAGAAGAACAGGCGACGGACGGGCCACCCGGCACACACTCGGCAGCGCTGGCTACCGGGAACAGCTCTTCAAAAATCTCACGGTACAAATACGCTTCTTTAGACGATGGTGTGTTGTACGGGAAGCGGAAGCTGGCGGTTTCCAGTTGTTGATCGGAAACGTGCTCTGCCGCCACTTCTTTCAGCGTGTCAATCCAGCTATAACCGACGCCGTCAGAGAACTGCTCCTTCTGACGCCATGCAATGCTGGCTGGCAGGTAGGATTCAAAACATTCACGCAGGACATGTTTTTCCATCTTTCCGTTACCGCACATTTTATCCTGTGGGTTGATGCGCATCGCGACATCGAGGAATTTCTTGTCGAGGAACGGTACGCGGGCTTCAACGCCCCAGGCCGACATGGCTTTGTTGGCTCGGGCGCAGTCGAACATATGCAGTGCCTGCAGTTTACGTACTGTTTCTTCGTGCAGTTCTTTTGCGTCCGGCGCTTTGTGAAAATAAAGATAGCCGCCAAATACTTCATCAGAACCTTCGCCTGACAGCACCATTTTAATGCCCATCGCTTTGATTTTTCTTGACATTAAGTACATCGGTGTTGAGGCGCGAATGGTGGTGACGTCATAGGTTTCAATGTGATAAATCACATCGCGGATGGCATCCAGGCCTTCCTGTACGGTGAAATGGATCTCGTGGTGTACGGTCCCCAGGTGGTTGGCGACTTCCTGAGCGGCTTTCAGATCCGGTGCGCCTTTCAGGCCCACGGCGAAGGAGTGCAGTTGCGGCCACCAGGCTTCACTGCGCTCTTGATCTTCAACACGGCGCGCTGCATATTTTTTGGTGATAGCGGAAATCACGGACGAATCCAGGCCACCAGACAGCAGCACACCATAAGGCACATCTGACATCAGATGGCTTTTAACCGCATCTTCCAGCGCCTGACGCAGTTCGTCTTTATCCGTCACATTGTCTTTTACGGCATCGTATTCGAACCAGTCGCGCTGATAGTACTGACGGATTTCTCCGTCTTTGCTCCACAGGTAGCTACCGGCCGGGAATTCTTTAATGGTGCGGCAAACAGGAACCAGCGCTTTCATCTCAGACGCCACGTACAAGTTGCCGTGTTCATCATGACCCATGTACAGCGGGATAATCCCAATGTGATCGCGGCCGATCAGATACGCATCCTGCTCGCTGTCGTACAGTGCGAAGGCGAACATGCCCTGCAGGTCGTCAAGGAATTCA
The DNA here is from genome assembly GCF_005280945.1 of Citrobacter sp. wls718. NCBI lineage: Bacteria > Pseudomonadati > Pseudomonadota > Gammaproteobacteria > Enterobacterales > Enterobacteriaceae > Citrobacter > Citrobacter sp. wls718. The sequence goes on along the minus strand of NZ_SZWV01000033.1, from coordinate 13,359 downwards.
GGCCCTTTTTCCTGGTACAGCGCAAGGATAACTTCGCAGTCGGAACCGGTCTGGAACTGATAGCGATCGCCGTATTCAGCACGTAACGCCTGATGGTTATAAATCTCGCCGTTTACCGCCAGGATATGCGTCTTTTTCACGTTGTATAACGGTTGAGCACCGGCGTTAACGTCGACAATGGACAGACGTTCATGTGCCAGGATCGCGTTATCACTGGCGTAAATACCCGACCAGTCCGGGCCGCGGTGGCGCATCAGACGAGACAGCTCGAGGGCTTTTTTACGCAGCTCAACTGCGTCGGTTTTAATATCAAATACGCCAAAAATAGAACACATAACCTTCTCCGTTAACCTGTTGCGTGATGCTTTTTATGTTTGCTTAATAAAGAAAATGCCGTAAAGCCGCAGAGGGCGCAAGGAGTTTGGTGAGGAGAAAAGAAAAAACTCAATGATGATTGTTGAATAGTGAAAAAAGAGTATGTAATGAGCGTATTTATTGATGAATCGCCAGAAAAATGGCGGTTTTATTAGATGAGGTTATTTAGTGTGCCGGTTAACGTGTTCTTAGGGTTATCCGGCACAGCGTTGCTTAAATAACATCTATCTCGGCAACGGACGGGTAGATCCAGCTTGGTCGGAACGGCATGCTGTCGATATCATCAAGGGTGGAAATGCCAGACAGCACCAGGATAGTTTCAAGACCGGCCTGGAAGCCAGCCAGAATATCGGTACGCAGGTTGTCGCCAACAATGACGGTCTCTTCCGAGTGCGCCTGCATTTTGTTGAGTGCCGCGCGGATAATCCACGGGCTGGGTTTACCTACGTAGAAGGGCTCACGGCCTGAAATCTTCTCAATACCGGCGCACAGCGCACCACAGGCAGGATAAAAACCGCGACCGTGCGTATCCGGGTTGGTGGCAATGAAACGTGCGCCATTGGCCACAAAGTATGCCGCTTTATGCATCATGTCCCAGTTGTAGGAACGCGTCTCGCCGACGATCACAAAATCGGGGTTAACGTCGGTAATGGTGAAGCCCGCTTTGTACAGTTCGTGGATCAGTGCGCCTTCACCGACAACATAGGCTTTTTTTCCTTCCTGGCGACGCAGGAAATCGGCGGTAGCCATGGCTGAGGTATAAAACACGCTGTCAGGAACATTGACACCTGCGGTGGCAAAGCGGTTTGCCAGATCCTGTCCGGTCTGCGAAGGGTAGTTAGTCAACAGGACTAACGGCAAGCCTTTCTCCATCACGCCGGTCAAAAATTCTGCCGCACCCGGTACGGCAACATTGTCGTGCATCAGCACGCCGTCGATATCACAAATTACATTCTTAATGGCCATGGACAATCCGACATCAAAATAAGAAGGCGTTACTATACATAAAATACACTCAATTATTCGAGTTGCCTCAGCGATACAGAGGCAGCTTGAAGAGTGAGGTGTATTAGCTTTCCAGCAAACGTTGTAGCAACGTTCCGTTGAGCATGGCGCGTTTCACCAGCGCAAATGCGCCAATGGCGGAACGGTGGTCCAGCGTGGAGCGAACCACGGGTAAATTGTGGCGAAATGCCTTCAACGCTTGGGCATTAATGCAGCTTTCGATCGCTGGCAGCAGGACCTTATCTGCCTCTGTAATCTCACCAGCAATAACGATTTTTTGTGGGTTAAACAGGTTGATGGCTATAGCGATAGTTTTACCCAGGTGGCGGCCCACGTGCTCAATCACTTCCGATGCCAGGTTATCGCCTTTGTTGGCAGCCTTACAGATAGATTTGATACTGCAATCATCAAGCGTTAGCCGACTTGGATAACCTTGCTTGAGTAAGTTTTGCACGCGATGCTCGATGGACGCGTTGGCCGCGATAGTTTCCAGACAACCAAAGTTACCGCAGTGACAGCGCTCGCCCAACGGCTCTACCTGAATATGGCCAATCTCGCCAACGTTGCCGTTACGGCCAATAAAAATGCGGCCATTGGAGATGATCCCGGCACCGGTTCCGCGATGCACTCGCACCAGAATGGAGTCTTCGCAGTCCTGACTTGCCCCGAAATAGTGCTCGGCAAGTGCCAGACTACGGATATCGTGGCCAACAAAGCAGGTCACCTGGAACCGTTTTTCCAGCGCCTCGACCAGCCCCCAGTTTTCAACCTGAATATGCGGCATATAGCGAATGACGCCACTTTCTGGGTCAACCAGGCCTGGCAGAATAACGGAGATGGCAATTAGCTCACGGACTTTCCGTTGGCAGCTGTCCATAAAGGTGGCAATGGTATTGAGTAGCGCATGTTCCAGCGTTTCCTGGGTGCGCTCGGGTAAGGGGTAGTACTCCTCAGCGACGGCTTTGCTGCTCATATCGTACAGCGTTAGCGTAGTGTCATGACGGCCAAGACGCACGCCAATGGCGTGGAAATTGCGTGTTTCAGTGACGATAGAGATAGCGCGGCGGCCCCCGGTGGAGGCCTGCTGATCCACTTCTTTGATCAGCCCGCGTTCAATAAGCTGGCGCGTAATTTTAGTTACGCTGGCGGGAGCAAGCTGGCTCTGTTCGGCAATCTGGATGCGCGAGATTGGCCCATGCTGGTCAATCAGGCGATAAACTGCCGCGCTGTTAAGCTGTTTTACGAGATCAACATTACCTATTTGAGCTTGTCCGCCTGGTGTCATTCTTTCTCTTACTCTGTAACGACCTCGTTGCCATTAACGATGGTCTTGATAATTTTAAAGTCGTGTGTGAACGCGGTCAGGTTGGCGACTTTGCCAGGGGCGATACTGCCGAGTTGCTTGTCCACGCCGATGGCGCGAGCGGGGTAGAGTGTTGCCATACGCAGCACTTCATCCAGCGCAATGCCGCAATGTTCAACCAGATTACGTACACCTTCAATCATGGTTAATGACGAGCCGCTCAGTGTGCCGTTCTCATCCACACACAGTCCATTGCGGTAGTATATTGTTTTACCAGCGAAAATGAACTGTTCAATATTTGCACCCGCCGGCGCGGTGGCGTCGGTCACCAGGCACAGCTTGTCACCTTTCAGGCGTTTAGCGTTACGGATGTTAACGTAATCGACGTGCAGACCATCGGCGATGATACCGCAATAAATATCGGCTTCATCAAGGATGGCACCAGCCAGACCCGGTTCGCGGCCAGTAATGTAAGGCATGGCGTTGAACAGGTGTGTTGCAAAGGTAATGCCCGCACGGAAACCGATTTTGGCTTCTTTTACCGTCGCGTTTGAGTGACCCGCTGAAACGACAATACCGGCATTGACCAGTCGGGTGATCACGTCAGCAGGAACCATTTCTGGTGCCAGCGTAACTTTGGTGATCACATCGGCATTATCGCACAGGAAGTCGACCAGCGCAGCGTCAGGCTGACGAACAAAACTTGGGTTATGGGTACCTTTTTTCACCAGATTCAGCCATGGGCCTTCAAGGTGAAGTCCTAATGCCTGATTCGGGTGTTTTGCCAGGTATTCACGCATCACGCGAACGCCTTGTTTCATCAACTCATCGCTGGTGGTGATAAGCGTAGGCAGGTAGTTAGTGCAGCCCGATTTCTCGTTAGCTTTCTGCATGATTTCCAGCGTTTCAACGGTCACAGCTTCTGCCGTATCGTTGAACTGCACGCCGCCGCAGCCGTTTAACTGCACATCAATAAAACCGGGGGAAAGAATGGCCCCATTCAATGAGCGTTGTTCAATCTCCGGCGGTAATTCAGCCAGTGGGCAAACGCTGGCTATCAGGCCATCAGCGACGACAATCGCATGGTCATCAAGAATTTCGTGACCGGTAAAGATCCGGCCCTGGGTTAAAGCATACATTCCGACCCCCGATTTCAAAAAAATGCCGCCCTGCAACGCTTTCGGCTGGGCGGAAACAGCATTACAGACCTTTAATATTTTCGGCTTCTAACTCGTTAAAGTATTTCAGCGTCTTCACTTTCAGTTCCATTGTGGAAGGTTCATCGCAAACCACAACGGCTTTTGGATGCAGTTGCAGGCAGCTGATGGTCCACATATGGTTGACGTTACCTTCAACGGCAGCCTGCAGAGCCTGCGCTTTTTGGTGGCCCAGCACCAGAATCATCACTTCTTCGGCATCAAGCAGTGTACCCACGCCAACGGTCAGCGCATATTTCGGCACCTGGCTTACGTCACCGTCAAAGAAACGAGAGTTCGCCACGCGTGTGTCGTGGGTCAGCGTTTTGATACGTGTACGAGAGGCTAAAGACGACGCCGGTTCGTTAAATGCGATGTGCCCGTCGTTGCCTACACCCCCCATAAACAGGTGGATTTTACCGTAGGAACGGATTTTTTCTTCATATTGACGGCATTCTGCATCGATATCTGGTGCGTTACCATTGAGGAGGTTGATGTTTTCTGCTGGAATATCAACATGATCAAAGAAGTTGCGATGCATGAAGCTGTGGTAGCTTTCTGGATGCTCTTTCGGCAGGCCAACATACTCGTCCATATTAAATGTGACAACATGTTTGAAGCTAACCTGGCCCGCTTTGTGCATTTCGACTAATGCTTTATAGGCTGTCAGTGGGGTGCCGCCAGTCGGCAGGCCCAGAACGAACGGACGATCTGCCGTTGGTTTGAACGCGTTGATACGGTTAACGATATGGCGAGCAGCCCATTTGCCGACTTGTTCAGCGGTATTCAGGGGGATCAGTCTCATTCTTCACCTCAGTAGTCAATGTAAGCAGTTGGCGGATTGAGTCGCTGTGCAGTATTAAGCGTAACCTGGTTTTGCATCGGTAAGGATCAATCCGTTTCGATTTTTTGAATGATAAAATAAGTTTTCGTAGTTAGCCAGTGGAAGGGAGGGTTAATAACGATATTTGGTGACTGTAATCACAAAAAACACGCTTTTAATTTGCGATACGAATTAATTTTCCACACACTCTGAATGTAGATGAATGGTTAATATCGTTGTTCCAGAATATCTTGCTGTCAGAATTGGTCGCACAATAAAAATATGGCTTCAAAGGAGCCTAATCGGGGTCTCGTAGGGGGAATAAAATGAATATTTTAGGTTTTTTCCAGCGGCTGGGTAGGGCGTTACAGCTCCCCATCGCTGTGCTGCCTGTCGCGGCACTGTTGCTGCGATTTGGCCAACCAGATTTGCTTAACGTCGCCTTCATCGCGCAAGCGGGTGGGGCCATCTTTGATAACCTCGCGTTAATATTTGCCATCGGTGTGGCATCCAGCTGGTCTAAAGACAGTGCGGGTGCGGCAGCGTTGGCAGGTGCAGTGGGTTATTTCATATTGACCAAAGCAATGGTTACCATTAACCCGGCGATCAATATGGGTGTGCTGGCAGGTATCATTACCGGTCTGGTCGGCGGTGCCGTGTATAACCGCTGGTCTGGCATCAAACTGCCTGACTTCCTGAGCTTCTTCGGCGGTAAACGCTTTGTGCCAATCGCCACCGGTTTCTTCTGTCTGGTTCTGGCGGCTATCTTCGGCTACGTATGGCCGCCGGTACAAAATGCCATCCATGCGGGTGGTGAGTGGATCGTGGGCGCTGGCGCGCTGGGTTCCGGTATTTTTGGTTTCATCAACCGTCTGCTGATCCCAACCGGTCTGCATCAGGTTCTGAACACCATCGCCTGGTTCCAGATTGGTGAATTCACCAACGCGGCAGGTGCGGTCTTCCACGGTGACATCAACCGCTTCTACGCGGGTGACGGCACTGCAGGTATGTTCATGTCCGGCTTCTTCCCGATCATGATGTTTGGTCTGCCGGGTGCGGCACTGGCAATGTACTTTGCCGCTCCGAAAGCGCGTCGTCCGATGGTTGGCGGTATGCTGTTGTCCGTGGCCATCACCGCGTTCCTGACCGGTGTGACCGAGCCGCTGGAATTCCTGTTCATGTTCCTGGCACCATTGCTGTATCTCCTGCGCGCATTGTTAACGGGTATCAGCCTGTTCGTTGCGACATTACTGGGGATCCACGCGGGCTTCTCCTTCTCCGCAGGTGCTATCGACTACGTGTTGATGTACAACTTGCCGGCTGCAAGTAAGAACGTCTGGATGCTGGTCGCGATGGGGCTGGTGTTCTTCGTCATCTACTTTGTGTTGTTCAGCGCGGTTATTCGTATGTTTAACCTGAAAACGCCGGGCCGCGAAGATAAAGACGATGAAATTGTTACTGACGAAGCCAACAGCAACACCGAAGAAGGTTTAGCACAACTGGCCACCAGCTACATTGCTGCGGTTGGCGGTACCGATAACCTGAAAGCCATTGATGCCTGTATCACTCGCCTGCGTCTGACCGTTGTCGACTCCGCGAAAGTGAGCGATGCAATGTGTAAACGCCTGGGTGCTTCCGGTGTGGTTAAGCTGAACAAGCAGACTATTCAGGTTATCGTCGGTGCGAAAGCGGAATCTATTGGCGACGAAATGAAGAAAGTTGTCGCACGTGGTCCAGTTGCCGCAGCGTCTGCTGACAGCGCGCCTGCAGCAGCCCCGGTTGCAAAACCGCAGGCTGTGGCGAATGCTGTCACCGTTGAAGCGCTGGTTTCTCCGATTACCGGTGACGTGGTTGCGCTGGAGCAGGTGCCTGATGAAGCCTTCGCCAGCAAAGCGGTCGGCGACGGCGTGGCGGTGAAACCAACCGACAAAATCGTGGTTTCTCCGGCAGCGGGTACCATTGTGAAAATCTTCAATACCAACCATGCGTTCTGCCTGGAAACGCTGAAAGGCGCGGAGATCGTGGTCCACATGGGTATCGATACCGTGGCGCTGGAAGGTAAAGGCTTTACGCGTCTGGTGGAAGAAGGTGCGGAAGTCAAAGCAGGTCAGCCAATCCTGGAAATGGATCTGGAATACCTGAACGCCAATGCTCGTTCAATGATTAGCCCGGTTGTCTGCAGCAACAGCGATGACTTCGGTGGCCTGGTGATTAAAGCCGAAGGCCATGTGGTTGCCGGTCAAACGCCACTGTACGAGATTAAAAGTAAGTAATCGCGCGTAGGCCGGAGAAGGCGTAAGCGCTGCCATCCGGCAACATGAAATGCGTCACCAGCGGCGGGGAGCAATCTCCGCCGCTTTTTTTTGCAGCAAATGCCCGCATAATGACTGTCTGATACGTATTTTGCGTAACTAAAGGTTGTCAGTCAGTCCTGCTTATAAGATCATACGCCGTTATACGTTGTTTACGCTTTGAGGAATCCACGATGAGTGAGGCTGAAGCCCGCCCGAGTAACTTTATTCGTCAGATCATCGATGAAGATCTGGCCAGTGGTAAGCACACCACTATCCATACCCGTTTTCCGCCGGAGCCAAATGGCTATCTGCACATTGGCCACGCGAAATCCATTTGTCTGAACTTTGGTATTGCGCAAGATTACCAGGGCCAGTGCAACCTGCGTTTTGATGATACGAACCCGGTTAAAGAAGACATCGAGTACGTTGAATCCATCAAAAATGACGTTGAATGGTTAGGTTTCCACTGGACTGGCGATATTCGCTACTCGTCGGATTACTTCGACCAGCTGCATGCCTATGCGGTAGAGCTTATCAACAAAGGCCTGGCGTACGTCGACGAACTGTCAGCTGACGAGATCCGTGAATACCGTGGCACCTTGACGCAGCCTGGTAAAAACAGCCCGTACCGCGATCGTAGCGTTGAAGAGAACCTCGCGCTGTTCGAAAAAATGCGTACCGGTGGTTTTGAAGAAGGGAAAGCCTGCCTGCGCGCGAAAATCGATATGGCCTCGCCGTTTATCGTCATGCGCGACCCGGTGCTGTACCGCATTAAATTTGCCGAGCACCACCAGACCGGTAATAAGTGGTGCATCTACCCGATGTACGACTTTACCCACTGCATCAGCGATGCGCTGGAAGGCATCACGCATTCCCTGTGTACGCTGGAGTTCCAGGACAACCGTCGTCTGTACGATTGGGTACTGGACAACATCACCATTCCGGTTCACCCGCGCCAGTACGAATTCTCGCGCCTGAATCTGGAATATACCGTGATGTCCAAGCGTAAGCTGAACCTGCTGGTCACCGACAAGCACGTTGAAGGCTGGGACGATCCGCGTATGCCGACTATCTCTGGCCTGCGTCGCCGTGGTTATACTGCTGCCGCTATCCGTGAGTTCTGTAAACGTATTGGCGTGACCAAGCAGGATAACACCATTGAGATCGCCTCTCTGGAATCCTGTATTCGTGAAGATCTCAACGAAAACGCACCGCGCGCGATGGCGGTTATCGATCCAGTGAAACTGGTTATCGAAAACTATCCGCAGGGTGAAAGCGAACTGGTTACTATGCCGAACCATCCGAATAAACCGGAAATGGGCAGCCGTGAAGTGCCGTTCAGCGGTGAGATTTGGATCGATCGCGCAGATTTCCGCGAAGAAGCCAACAAGCAGTACAAGCGTCTGGTGATGGGCAAAGAAGTGCGTCTGCGCAACGCGTATGTTGTTAAAGCCGAGCGTGTTGAGAAAGACGCAGAAGGCAATATCACCACTATTTTCTGCACCTATGACGCTGACACGCTGAGCAAAGATCCGGCCGATGGGCGTAAAGTCAAAGGCGTTATTCATTGGGTCAGTGCGGCACATGCACTGCCAATTGAAATCCGTCTGTACGATCGTCTGTTCAGCGTGCCGAACCCAGGGGCGGCGAATGACTTCCTGTCCGTTATTAACCCGGATTCACTGGTTATCAAACAGGGCTATGGCGAACCATCGCTGCAGGCTGCCGTTGCGGGTAAAGCCTTCCAGTTTGAACGTGAAGGGTACTTCTGCCTCGATAGCCGCTATACAACGGCGGATAAGCTGGTGTTTAACCGTACTGTGGGTCTGCGTGATACGTGGGCTAAAGTGGGCGAGTAAGCTGCAATACCCCCTGTCAAACGCCGCGCTCTGCGGCGTTTTTTTTATCTCGACATCCTGCATTACTGGCTCTGTTTGCAGAGCGAATTAATTATTATTACGTCGTGTCCTGAGAATTAGTTAATTACCTATCAAAACCTTATGCCCGAGGACGACTCTGACTGTAACCGCTTTCATCCATATGGAAAACAAGCATTTTTTCATTTTTCAACGTTTTTATATCTGCACATGAAAATGTAACAGAAAGCAATCAAATATGTGCGATTGCTCATATTCTTACATACTGGTTACAAAAAGAGATTGATAATTCGCGTCGCGAAAAATAGTCTATTCATTGTAGTCAATGAGGTTTTCTCAGCGCTACTTTTTTTACTTTTTGTTTTTTCGCTGACCGCTTTTACTGGCAGCATTTTATACCCAATGGATTTCGAGTTGCATCAAGGCGGCGACGCAGCGAATTCCCAAGAGCGTACATCAGTACGTGACTGGGATGAGCGAGGAACGCCAACGCAGATGCGGCTTGAAAGACGAAGGGTTATACGTCAAAGAGGATTAACATATGCGTACGTTTAGTGGCAAACGTAGTACGCTGGCGCTGGCTATCGCCGGTATCACAGCAATGTCGGGTTTTGTTGTCGCTCCCCAGGTACATGCCGAAGGATTTATTGATGACTCAACCTTAACCGGCGGCATCTATTACTGGCAGCGTGAGCGTGACCGTAAAGATGTGACCGATCATGACAAATACAAAACCAACCTTTCGCACTCCACCTGGAACGCCAACCTCGACTTCCAGTCCGGTTACGCGGCTGATATGTTTGGTATTGATATCGCTGCATTTACCGCTATTGAAATGAACGAAAGTAGCGAAAGCGGTCATCCAAACGAAATCGCATTCTCTTCCAAAAATAAAGGCTATGACGAAGATTACTCCGGCGATAAGAGCGGGATTAGCCTTTATAAAGCAGCAGCTAAATTCAAATACGGCCCAACCTGGGCGCGCGCTGGTTATATTCAACCCACCGGGCAGACGTTGCTGGCTCCGCACTGGAGCTTTATGCCGGGTACTTATCAGGGTGCTGAAGCCGGTGCTAACTTTGACTATGGTGATGCCGGTGCGCTGAGCTTCTCCTACATGTGGGCTAACGAATATAAAGCACCGTGGCACATCGAAGTCGATAAATTCTATCAGGCCGATAAAAAGACCAAGGTAGATTACCTTCATTCGGTCGGCGCGAAATATGACTTCAAAAACAACCTGTTGCTGGAAGCGGCATTTGGTCAGTCCGAAGGCTATGTCGATCAATACTTCGCGAAAGCCAGTTACAAATTTGATTTAGGCGGCAATCCATTCACCACCAGCTATCAGTTCTACGGCGCACGCGATAAGGTTGATGACCGTACCGTTAACAATATTTATGACGGTACCGCCTGGCTGCAGGCGCTGACCTTTGGCTACAAAGTGGCAGAAGTGGTTGATCTGCGTCTGGAAGGTACCTGGGTGAAAGCGGACGGACAGCAGGGCTATTTCCTGCAGCGTATGACGCCAACCTATGCCTCCTCAAACGGTCGTCTGGACGTGTGGTGGGATAACCGCTCTGACTTCAACGCCAACGGCGAAAAAGCGGTTTTCTTTGGCGCAATGTATGACCTGAAAAACTGGAACCTGCCGGGTTGGGCTGTGGGTGCCTCCTATGTTTACGCCTGGGACGCGAAGCCATCGACCTGGCAGACTAACCCGGATGCATACTACGACAAAAATCGTACCATCGAAGAATCGTCTTACAGCCTGGATGCGGTCTACACCCTGCAGGACGGTCGTGCGAAAGGCACGATGTTTAAACTGCACTTCACCCAATACGACAACCATTCAGACATCCCAAGCTGGAGTGGTGGTTACGGCAACATGTTCCAGGATGAGCGCGACGTGAAGTTCATCGTGATTGCACCATTCACCATCTTCTAATGCC
>NZ_SZWV01000033.1:0-2471 GCF_005280945.1 Citrobacter sp. wls718 | reverse complement strand
ATGAAAAAACTGATACTCATCGCCGTCATGGCATCTGGGCTGGTGGCCTGCGCACAATCTCCGGCGCCAAAAGAAGACAGCCGTTTGAAAGAAGCCTACAGCGCCTGCATCAACACCGCACAGGGATCGCCAGAGAAAATCGAGGCCTGCCAAAGCGTGTTAAACGTGCTGAAGAAAGAAAAGCAGCACCAGCAATTTGCCAATGAAGAAAGTGTTCGCGTACTGGATTATCAGCAGTGTATCCAGGCGACGCGTACGGGCAACGATCAGGCCGTTTCGGCTGATTGCGACAAGGTATGGCGGGAAATCCGCAGCAAGAACACAGCGCAGTAAAATGACAGGTAAAAAACGGGCGGATAGTCTCCGCCCGTTGCTGTTTTTGTTAACCCAGAATATTCAAATAGGCACCCAGTATTGATACGACAACGATGCCAATAAGAATGCGGGAAATTTGGATGTTCTTCCCTAACAGATAATACATTACGCCAAATGCCCCCATCGGTAACAGACACGGCATAATATCGTTTAAAATCTTTTGTAACGGCACGGCATAAGCACCTTCGCCAATCACAAAGGGAACGTTCAATGAGACCATGGTGGCGGTCATTCCTCCTATGACCATCAGCCCCAATATTGCCGCACCGTAGGTGATTTTCTGCATCATTCCCGACTCCTCCATTTTTTTGAAGAAATCAGCACCCAGTCGGTAACCGCCCATCAAACAGAAGTAGCGGATAAAGTAGTGGGGAATGTTAAACACCAGCAGGAACAGTAGCGGCCCCAGAATATTGCCGGATGATGCTAATGAAATCCCCAACCCCGCGGCGATAATACGCAGCGTTCCCCAGAAGAATGAATCACCAATACCCGCTAATGGACCCATCAGCGATGCCTTCACGGCGTTGATTGAGCTGGCGTCGAAGTCATCGTCGAGCATCCGGCGCTCTTCCATGGCTGACGTAATCCCCAGCGGCAGCGTCGACAAGTGAGGCGTGGTATTAAAAAACTCCAAATGCCGGACCAGCGCGTCGGAGATTTCCTGGTCGGTTTTACACGTTTTACGGATAATTGGCACCATCGAAAATGTATAACCCATATGCATCATACGCTCATAGTTCCACGACGATTCCATGGTCAATGAGCGGAAATAGACGCTCCAGAGATCGCGTTTGGTAATTTTGACATCAGAATTCGTTGTCATCGATGACCTCTTGTTTTTTTGCTTCGTTATTAACGAGTACGATTGCGAGGAACAGGCCAAACAGGGCGATCCCGACCAGCGGTAGTTTTAAATATGCCGCTAGTAGAAAACCAAAGAAGAAATAGGGGAATACTTTTTTGTTGATGATCATTCTCGCCAGCATGGCAAAACCGAGCGCCGGTAAGATGCCCGTGGCGATAGTCATTCCCGTCATAATATCTTTGGGGATCGATTCGAGAATGGCATTAACCACCGGCGTCCCAACATAAAAAGCAAAACCAACCAGAATCGCAAACGGCACGGAACAGGCGAGGGTAGAGTAAATATGCATGCGGACCACGCCGCTGATATTGGCATTTAACGCATGTTTGTCTGCGCGACGGCAAAATATCGGCAAGACAAAGATATACACGGCGTTTTGTAATACCAATACCAACGTAGCAATAGGTACCGCAAGAGCTACGGCAGTGGCCACGTTTTGCCCAGAGGCAATAGCAAAGGCGGTGCCTAAAATACCGCCAGACGTCACATCAGGGGGATTAGATGCGCCAATCTGGAATGCGCCTAACAGCACAAGTTCAATGGCCGAACCAATAATGATGCCATTGGTGAGATCGCCCATAATTAGCCCCACCAACGGCCCCATTACGATCGGACGTCGGAGCATGGCGGTACCGAAGATGGAGTCCAGGTAACCGACACAGGATAAACCACCCAATAAAAAGGATTGCATTAGTAAGCTCATATCCACTACCTCATCCCAGTAAGGCGATAGCTTTCAGTCGGGTATCGTTCGGTACTTGCCTGATCTCAAGTTCGACACCTTTGTTATCCAGTTCTTTTAATTGTGTAACGTCGTGGTCGGTAATAAATATGGCTTTTGATATTTGACGCGTGCCCGGTGCAGATTTAATCCCACCCAGATTGATACTGACAATTTTTTCGTATTCCATTGCCAACGCGTGTGCATCATTAATCGATGCAACAACAATAAAGAGGTTATATTTTTCTGTCGCGCCGCTTTGTAAGGCTTTGATCGAATCTGCAATATTTTTAATAACCAATTTAACGTTATTCGGTCGCGCCAGGCGCATGGCCGTCATTTTTAACTCATCATTGATGATGTCATCATTGGCAATAAGAATGCAATCGGCCTGCAGCGCCGCAGTCCAGGCAAAAGCTACCTGGCCATGTAATAAGCGATGGTCTACACGTAATAATTTAATCATTTTGTTTAACCTTTTGCATTAGGGAAGGTGCGAACAAGTTC
>NZ_SZWV01000040.1:0-1288 GCF_005280945.1 Citrobacter sp. wls718 | reverse complement strand
ACGCCTGATTCATTTGAACCCGTGCTGAATGCTCTGGAGTGGGTTCCCGTCGCACAGCTGGCGCAGGGAAAATCCCCTACCCCATAAAGCACAAAACCCGCGCAAGGCGGGTTAAGTACCCGGTCAGCCGACCAAAGCTTTCCGGAACGAGTTTTGACCAATAACCACTACCTTAGGCGGCGATCATCAGCTGCCGGGTATCTTACAATCCTATGGAGCCCGAACGCAATGTTAACGTATGCGTATCTTATTAAAGCTAAAGCGAAAGCAACTGAGGCAAAAAACCTGTTTTGCTGGTTCTCTGCGAAATCAGATTCCCGTGCAGAACGCGAAATCCTCAATATTCTCGAAGATAACGATATTGCCGTCGGTCGTGGCGCCGACTATCAATTACCTGTCCGCACCAACTGGTTTGTTGTTGACGATCTTCCTGAGGAAAGCACACTTGATGACACATGGTGCGATCGTTACGAACTGGCAGAAGACCAGCAAACGTGGCAACTGAAACAGAAGCCGGATAATGAAAATCTGGAGGCTTCCAGCCAGCAAAAACCTGAAACCTCCAGTGCCAATGTACCCACCAGCGATGCGCCAGCATTGCTCCGCCCCATATCTCGCCTGCGCCTGTCTCAGCGGCTGATTGCGCACCTGTTAAATGACGGTGAAGAGAAGGATATCAGTGAAGCGCGGCACGTCCAGATCGGACAAATGGAACTGGACGAAAATGATCTCTATATACAAAACCTGTTACTGGCCGTTGCAAATGTGCCAGCGGCGAAAGAGCTTTCTGCTCATGTCGAGTGGAACCTGGCAAACGCAATAAAAGAAGTCTTCGACCGTGAGCAGGTCTATGCCATTGCTTCATTTGAGGAATTTATTACCGAATGGATTGCGGAACCGAAAGCGCGGACTCAAACCGTGCAGGAGTGGGTTAACGATAAGAAAGCACGAATTGTGGGTGATGAGCCCACCGTTCCACCTGTAACGCCAGAACTCATTACCGTTGCGACTCTCCCGCTACGCCAGCGCCTTTTGGCTCAGTTTATTTCTGATGAATATGCTTACCATATTGATACTGAACAGAAGAAAACCATTCAGGAACTTGAGCTGGATGTGGATAACAGCTACGTGCAAAATCTGCTGCTTGCCGCCGAGAATGTAGAACCATTCAGGAAAGCGCCAGAGATCGATATCTGGAAAATTGTCAGCGCGCTAAAAACTATTTTCCCGGTTGATGGTAAACGAGTGAATCTGTCTACCGTAATTCAGTTCTTTAAGGCCTGGTTCA
>NZ_SZWV01000039.1:1677-1799 GCF_005280945.1 Citrobacter sp. wls718 | reverse complement strand
CACGGGTTCAAATGAATCAGGCGTGTGAGTAACGGCGCGAACAACGTCAGCCACACTGGGGTTTGCTTTGCTAAGATGGTACCCGCCACCGGCGCCACGCTGACTGGTAACAATTTCACTGC
>NZ_SZWV01000039.1:0-1525 GCF_005280945.1 Citrobacter sp. wls718 | reverse complement strand
CACACGTTTCATTCCAAACTCCATCACGCATCCTTTGCCGGTTCGCGACCGTATCCAGGGTTATCGTTCAAGGCATCACTCAGAACCTGCATTGCCTCATTGTGTGGGAGAGTCAGAGCAAGTTTGATCGCCGTTCCAAGAGCTTCAGCCGCACATTCAAATTTACGAGCGAGCCTGGCTGTTTCATCAACTTGTTCGCCCATCGCTTCTATTTCAAAGTTGTGCTCTGTCCAGACTTCATCCATCACATCACTTTCAACTTCTTCACGTAATGCTTCTTTAACTTCCAGAACAGGCAAAACGCCGATTAATGCCTCAGCTGGTGCGCTGCTGAAGCGCAATGCCAGATCGTTAGCTGACATAAAAACCTCCGGAAAAAAGCCCGCCACGGGACGGGCAAAGAACACTTTTCCAATTTAACCAGAACAGGTCTTCGTCTCCTGTTTGGTTACGATGGTGGTATTACCATCACAATGCCCTGTGCACCGGGCATGAGGCTGGCAACAGCCATTGGTCAAACTCGTTATGAACGAACTGCAATCTGTTGGTCGGCAGACGGGTCGCCCTTCTGGGCGAGCATGTAGCAAATCAGTCGAATGATTACTTCAATGCGATTTAGATGTACGGCCTGACACCGCACTGGTTTACGTGCGAAATCGATCATGGATTTATCCTCTTGCGTTGCCCTTGTCGCCAGGCTGGCGGAACGTTGAACCTGCTGCGTGTTAATACTTGTCATCTCATCCGGTGATTCGTATGCCGCCGGCAGCTACTTCGTGGGCGTCCTGCCTCGATGACTGTCTTTGTGTTGGGAATAGTATTATCGATTGAATCGATATATGTCAAATTAAATCGATATCAATGCGTGTAAACAACTCACCGATCAGTTTATCGGATTGATTTCGCGTGCTTTATGAAGGGTACAGGAGTGGAGGGGCTACTCGTTACTGGGGATTATCTTTCGTTTTTTTAGGTAAGCAGTAGCTACATCATCAAGCTCTTGCAGTCGCAGTTCGATCAACTTAACTATCTTTTCTCTCTCATCGTCAGTGGGCAAAAGCTCAAATTGCTCCAATAGCTTTTGTTCCTGGGCCGACTGAGGTTGACGTTTTTTTTCTGATGTTATGGCAGGAATAGTGTCAGCTTCAGTTTCTTCAAGAAAAAACCAATAGAGTGGATAGCCTGTAGCGGACTGTAGCCTATCTAGAATGTCAGCTCTTGGAAGTATATTAGAGTTACACCAGCCATTTACTGACTGGGCTTTTACTCCCAGTCTGCGTGCAAGTTCCGATTGAGATATTCCAAGATCATGGATGGCTTTTTGTAATCGCTTTCCGAAGTTCATATTCCTAGCCCGCTCAAAAACATACATCCGATTATACAGATTTTATCTGTAGCTCAACCTATCGATATAATTTGACGATATCGAAATAATTTGATTTACTCGTTTCACGTTCACTACTCGAGATAAATCAATGAAGCTCACAACACAAAAGAAAATGTGGACTGACCCCACGCCCGTAGA
>NZ_SZWV01000038.1:126975-147012 GCF_005280945.1 Citrobacter sp. wls718 | reverse complement strand
CTGCTTATTCGCACCTTCCCTAGCACTACTGCTCCGCGATACGGGGCGGCGCTGCGACGGTTGCCTTGCAGGTCGGTTTCACTATTGGTATTGGAGACATCCAGCATCAGGTGGTTTTCACGATATGGCGTCAAGCCATCGTAAACGACCACGCCATTACGGTTGGTGGTACGGTATTTCTGCCCATTTACATACGCCCCTTCCAGACCCGGCGCATGCATCACGGCGAAGGTTTCTGACAACCGGTTGGCTAAATTCACCCCTCCCGACCAGGCCACAAGGCCACCCGAAATACTGCCGCCCGCTTGCGTATATCTAGACGACTGGCTGTAGTTGCCGTTTAACGTCGCTATCGGCGCATTCCAGGTCAGATTACCGCCCGCCGTTGTCTCGCTGTCCTGTCGTTGATGGCTGAGGTTGACGCCATAGTTAAACTGATCGCGACTGCCTGCGGTGCCGGAAAGTCCGGTATTGTTAGACGTAAAACCATCATTATCAAAGGTGGTCGAGTTAGAAACATACAGATGTCGGCGCGGAGTGCTAATGTCATCTCCCCAGTCAAACGGAATGGAGATAAAGACGTTAAAACGCTTATCTTCGTGATGATCCTCGTTGTAAGTCTGACTAGCTGAAAAGGTATAGCTAATCCGTTGCCAGCTATTGGAATAACTCAGCTGATAATCTTTGCTGCTACCGCTACGCCCCCAGTAGTCTCGCCACAGCGTACTGAGCGTGAATGAACCCCAACCTTGCGGCAGAGACTGGCTGACGTTCGCCGAAAAGCTGTTTTTACGGCCAAAATCGTTCTGATAATAATCCGCAATGTCGTACACATCGTTTTCGTCACGACGGTAGCTATTTTTGTTATTTGCCCAGACGTGATCGTTAAACGTGCGATAGTCTTTGGAGGAGTAGCGATACGCTGCTAAGCCAAAACGGGTGGCAGTTTGCGTCAAATACTTGTTATAGGCGATCTGGTAGCTCTGCCCGTCAAACACATCGCCATTATCCTGCTTGCTGTGCGATTGTGTGGCATCGACAGAAATCGCGCCGATACGCGTATTCCAGCCGGTACCCAACGTAAACGCATTGTAGTTATCCGCCAGCATGGTGCCGCCATACAGCGTTAACAGATTATTCAGCCCGTACTGATAGCTCATCTGTGCAAAGTCGGTCTGGTTACTGGCGCCTTCGATATGGCTACGCCCTGCCGCAAAGTCATACTTTGAGACACCCGGCTGCAACATATTAGGCACCGCAGCATACGGCACCAGATAGGTTGTTACCGATCCGTCAGCCTCTTTGACACTGACGTCAAGATCTGCACCGCCACCAGCCAACTGCAAATCAGCAATTGAGAACGGGCCAGGCGGAACCTCTTTCTGGTAAACGACAAAGCCGTTCTGTTCGATGGTGACCAGCGCGTTGCTTTGCGCAATCCCCTGAACCAGCGGCGTAAAATTCTGTTTTGAGTTCGGCAGCATCTGCATATCGCGATACAACCGTACGCCACTAAAGCGCACCGCATCAAAAATATCCGATGAGGTATACATATCCCCGGCACGCAGAGTGCCCAAAATTTGCGGGATACCGCGTTCCAGATACAGGGTATTACTTTTCCACTCCCCGCTGCTGTCATCAGTTTTGTTATAGCTGGCATCAGAATGCAACTGCCACCCCAGCAGGTTTAATCCACTGGTAAAGCGGGCATAGGTGCTTTTACTGTGACCTGAATCTTTATAGTCGCTGTAATACTGGCTGGCGTAATACGAAGTATAAAAGGCGTTAATTCCGCGATCCCAGTTTTCCGGGGGAACATAGCCATTCTCCAGTTCATCCACATAGGCCTGCGGGACGCTGAGGTCCAGACGAAACGTACCAATATTCCAGGCATAGCTCCCACCTTGTACAGCCTGTGTTAATGTGGGGCATTCATTCTTCTTATCCAACGCCTGCGTATTTATCCCCAGACGTGTTAACGTATCGCGAGATAAACAGGTGTCATCCGGATTATCCTTAACGGTAATATCATACTTACCACGCCACTGCTTATTGACGTAGATATCAATATCATATTGGCCTGGTAGTGGTTGGTGATCATCGAGGCGGAAATCGGAAACCTTCTCGCCCTTCATACCACCCATCATAAAGTTAGTGTCAAACGTTTCTTCTGCAGCGTGGCCGTCGATACCGAGCAGCAACAGTAATACCGCCGAAGCAATCGGAGTCATCCTTAACATAATCAACTCCTGTTATTTTAGGCTGACGTTATCGCTGATATAATTACCGTGGTCGTCAATAATGGTCATTTCATACTGATTAGCATTCGCACTTTTTAATGTCACATCTGCACTGGAAAGTGGTGCAAGCATAATGCTTTCGTTATTTATTTTTACATCATTAGCTTTTACTTCCGTCACCGTGACCCAGTTAGCGGCATCATTCTTAATGGAATAAATACTGGCGCTACGTTTCATAGACAGTTTTTGAAACGTAAGCTTATTAACTGGTGAGATACCTTTAGGTCGATAAAATAGTTTAATCCTATTCTGCATCGCGAACTTGAGTACATTCTTTCCTACACTGTCAGGATTGTTCGGAGGAATATCCAGTACATTGAGGTAAAAAAGACTCTCTTTATTATTGGGCAACATATTGGGCATTTTTTTAATTTTCAACTGCTGGCCTGATTTGGCCGCTACTTTAGCAACCGGAGGAGTCAGCAGAAAAGGGACCTGGATCTTTTCTGGCGATAAAGACATATCACCATCATCAATCCATGACTGTACCAGCGATGAACGTTCTCCCTGGTTCATCAGTTGCACCAATACTTCATTTTTTTCCGCCGGATAGATAATGCGAGTACCGTAGATCACAATTCCCGCATGCGCTGGCAGAACTATAGATGCAATGAATATGACTGTGAGTCCTTTCATTTTGATGCCTCTTATACTTAAATTTATTCTCTACAGTCTGTGTAGTTGCTTAATAATAACCGTCACCCTTACCAAAGGATAAAAACTGGCGGCGACAACGCCGCCGACATAAAACTAATCTTCAGAAACACGCAAAACTAAATTTGAAATGACATCGCCTGCAACCACATCATTGCTGGTTAATTTCAAATATTTCGCACTAAAAGGAATTGAATAATCTCCTGCATCATTTTTATAGTTTGAAATATCTAATGGTTTGGATACATCAAGTTCTGTAGCTTCTGACCCTAAATATAAATAATAACCTACAGTGTCATTACCGCTTTTAATTGCTTTGTCATTACCAGGGATTTTACCTCCACTGATTAATGAGAGTTTAATTTTTGATGAATCTCCAGAGCACTTAATTTTAAGTACGTTACTGGTTACACCTACTGCATCGTTATACGTTGAATATATAGACAATGCTGAAAAAACGCTGGTTGGTACAGTAGGCATATTTATACTTACAGAGTCTCCACCTGTTTCGAAGGTGCATGGTGCCCCAGTTACTTTCCCTGTAATTGTCAACTGTCCTGTTTCGGTATCAGCAGCAAAAGCCCCAGCGCTCATAAATACAGCAGACAGTACAGCAGCAGAAATAATTGAACGTTTCATAGTATCTTCCTTAATGAATTAATTTCTATTTGTTAAGAGGTTCAACTCTTGAAATTAAATTCGCACACAAGAAACGTTACCGCAATGTAAACACCTTGTTTTATTGATTTAAAACAAGTTATAAACAGCAATATAATTACAACAAATAAGTAAGAGCGAATACTATTTTTGCATTTAATAAATTAGCGTAATTAATCATTCGACATTATTCGTGAAGGCAATAAAAAAGCACCAATCATTCATAATCATGATTAGTGCTTAATAGTAATTTCCGTATATTAATCGTAACGGCTTAACACTATTTGCCGAGTGGCATCCCTTCCCAGGGGCACAAGCTCGGTCACCACGCCTCTTACAGGATGAGACGCAACCTCGTGGAGGTCAGGAGTTAAGGTTACGATACCACAGCGTTGCTGCACTTTATTGTTAACAACATCAGCGCTACACGTCGGTTCAGTCACCCTGCCACTGATGGTTAATGTGGCGCTATCTGAAGCGAAGGCAGACGAACTCATTCCATAAGCCAGAGTAATAAGTCCCAACAATAAACCAATTTTCATTGCATTCATTATTCCTGTATGGGTGGAAAACAGCGCATTCGCCGTCGGTCCGGTTAATTATGGGTTAACTTCCTTGCTAAAACCAATTGAGATTGTAGATTAATTGGTTTTATTTGATCAATTATAATGATGCATTGAGGTGATTTATTCGGAAAAAGACATGAATTATACAGGCAGGATAAACAATATTACGAAGCTTTTTCACTCTAAGTATTCACCGCATCAATAATACATTGATGCGGTGAATATCTGTAACACTATAAATTACACCGCGCGGAAGGCAATTTCGCCCGGAATAACTTCGCCCTGCCAATACGGCTGTGCGGCGATACGTCCTGCCAGGTCACGGTAAATCGCCGTGAATTCGCTGTCTGGGCGGCTGATAACCGTTGGCGTACCGCGATCGAGATCTTCACGCAGTGAAATGTGCAGAGGCATTTGTCCCAGCAGTTGAGTACGATATTGCTCCGCCAGCTTCTGCGCGCCACCGGTGCCAAAGATTGGCTCATGATGACCACAGTTGCTGCAGATATGCATACTCATGTTCTCGACGATACCCAGAACCGGCACTTCCACCTTTTCGAACATCACAATGCCTTTTTTGGCATCGATAAGCGCAATGTCCTGCGGTGTGGTTACTACAACCGCCCCCGTTACCGGGATGTTCTGCGCCAGCGTCAGCTGAATGTCACCGGTGCCCGGCGGCATATCCAGGACCAGATAATCGAGATCTGGCCATAACGTTTCTTGCAGCATCTGCAGCAGCGCTTTACTGGCCATCGGGCCGCGCCACACCATGGCGTTATCGTCGGTGACAAGATAACCAATGGAGTTGGTTGCCAGGCCATGAGACATAATCGGCGCCATATGGGTGCCGTCCGGTGAGGTCGGGCGCTGATTTTCTGCACCGAGCATCGTCGGGATAGACGGGCCATAAATATCGGCATCGAGAATACCGACCTTCGCCCCTTCCGCAGCAAGCGCCAGCGCCAGGTTAACGGCGGTTGAGGATTTCCCTACCCCACCTTTACCGGAACTGACGGCAATGATGTTTTTCACACCGTTGATGCCCGGCTGGTTTTTCACGCGTTTCAGCGTCGCAATGTTGTGCGACAGCTTCCAGTCAATGGCTTTCGCGCCGGTGATACGCAGTAGATCGGCACTGCATTGCTCTTTTAATACTTCAAACGCGCTGTGCCAGACGAACGGCATCACCAGCTCAACGTGCAGCGTGTCATCCATCCAGGCGACATGGTGCAACGCTTTTAGCGTCGTCAGATTATGCTTCAGGGTTGAATGTTGAAAATTCGCCAGCGTCCCGGCGACCATAGCGCGCAGGGTTTCTGGTGATTTGACCTGGGATTGTGCGTTCATCCCGACTCCTTTTTGTTGTTCTGAAAGACGATTGTCACCAGCTAGTTTACTCCAACCGCGACAATTATTCATTTACGGATAAATGCCCTTATCACTTGGCGCAGTAATTACCATTTTGGTACTATCAAAGCCCTTTTCACTACAAAAGAAGTAATTGCCCACTATGACTCAAGTCGCGAAGAAAATTCTGGTAACGTGCGCGCTGCCGTACGCCAACGGCTCCATCCACCTCGGCCATATGCTGGAGCACATCCAGGCTGATGTCTGGGTCCGTTACCAGCGAATGCGCGGCCACCAGGTAAACTTCATCTGCGCGGACGACGCACACGGTACGCCAATCATGCTGAAGGCTCAGCAGCTTGGCATTACACCAGAGCAGATGATCGGTGAAATGAGTCAGGAGCATCAGACTGATTTTGCAGGGTTTGATATCAGCTACGACAACTACCACTCCACGCACAGCGATGAGAACCGGGAGCTGTCCGAGCTTATTTACACGCGCCTGAAAGAAAACGGTTTTATTAAAAACCGCACGATCTCCCAGCTGTACGACCCGGAAAAAGGCATGTTCCTGCCGGACCGTTTCGTTAAAGGCACTTGCCCGAAATGTAAGGCTGCGGATCAGTACGGCGATAACTGCGAAGTGTGCGGCGCGACCTACAGCCCAACCGAACTTATCGAGCCGAAGTCCGTGGTGTCTGGCGCGACGCCGGTCATGCGTGACTCCGAACACTTCTTCTTTGACCTGCCGTCATTCAGCGAAATGCTGCAGGCATGGACGCGCAGCGGCGCGTTGCAGGAACAAGTTGCGAACAAAATGCAGGAGTGGTTTGAATCCGGCCTGCAGCAGTGGGACATTTCCCGCGACTCACCGTACTTCGGTTTTGAAATCCCGAATGCGCCAGGCAAATACTTCTATGTCTGGCTGGATGCGCCGATTGGCTATATGGGCTCGTTCAAAAACCTGTGTGACAAGCGCGGCGATACCACAAGCTTTGATGAATACTGGAAAAAAGATTCTGACGCCGAGCTGTATCACTTCATCGGTAAAGATATCGTTTATTTCCACAGCCTGTTCTGGCCTGCCATGTTGGAAGGCAGTAACTTCCGTAAACCGACTAACCTGTTCGTCCATGGTTATGTGACGGTGAACGGCGCGAAGATGTCAAAGTCTCGCGGAACCTTCATTAAAGCCAGCACCTGGCTGAAGCACTTTGATGCCGACAGCCTACGCTATTACTACACGGCGAAGCTTTCTTCACGTATCGATGACATCGACCTAAACCTCGAAGATTTTGTTCAGCGCGTTAACGCCGACATCGTCAACAAAGTGGTCAACCTGGCGTCCCGTAACGCGGGCTTTATCAGTAAGCGTTTTGACGGCGTACTGGCAGCTGAACTGGCCGATCCGGCACTGTACAAGACCTTTACCGACGCCGCTACAGTGATTGGCGAAGCGTGGGAAAGCCGCGAGTTCGGTAAAGCCATTCGTGAAATTATGGCGCTGGCCGACGTGGCTAACCGCTACGTTGACGAACAGGCTCCGTGGGTTGTCGCCAAACAAGAAGGCCGTGACGCCGATCTGCAGGCGATTTGCTCCATGGGTATTAACCTGTTCCGCGTCCTGATGACCTACCTGAAACCGGTTCTGCCAACGTTGAGCGAGCGTGTCGAAGCATTCCTGAACAGCGAACTGACCTGGGATGCCATCCAGCAGCCGCTGCTCGGCCACAAGGTCAACACCTTCAAAGCGCTGTACAACCGCATCGACATGAAACAGGTTGAAGCCCTGGTTGAAGCATCAAAAGAAGAAGTGAAAGCGGCTGCCGCACCGGTTACCGGCCCGCTGGCGGACGACCCGATTCAGGAAACCATCACCTTTGACGATTTTGCCAAAGTTGACCTGCGCGTGGCATTGATCGAAAACGCCGAGTTCGTTGACGGCTCCGACAAACTGCTGCGCCTGACCCTGGATCTGGGCGGTGAAAAGCGTAATGTCTTCTCCGGCATCCGTTCAGCCTATCCGGACCCGCAGGTGCTGATTGGTCGTCAGACCATTATGGTGGCTAACCTGGCACCGCGTAAAATGCGCTTCGGCATTTCTGAAGGCATGGTGATGGCCGCCGGCCCTGGCGGGAAAGACATCTTCCTGTTAAGCCCTGACGAAGGCGCCAAACCTGGCCAACAGGTGAAATAAACAAAAAAAGCCGGATTATTATCCGGCTTTTTTTGCCCGTTAGCGCTACGCATGCACGGACCTGCGGGTATTAAATCACGCTTTCGTGTGATGTACCCGGTGAGTCAAACCACGCAGGAAATAACGTAAAAACTGGTCTCCACACTCGCGGTAGTTTTTATGTTCCGGCGCACGCATCATGGCGGTAATTTCCGGCATCGACACGCGGAATTTCTGCTCGGTCATAATGGCCAGAATATCATCGGTTTTCAGTGAAAAGGCGATACGCAGCTTTTTCAGCACCGTATTGTTGTTCACCCGACGCTCAAGCGCCAGTTCCGGCGCCGAATCATCTTTACCGCGCAGATGGTAGATCAGGCCGTTTAAAAAACCGGAGAGAATGATGTCCGGGCAACGAATAAACCCGTCTTCATCTTCTTTCGTCATCCAGGTGTCGAAACCTGCGGCGGTGGATTCCATGTCAGCAAGCGCAAGGATCCGCACCATGTCGTTATTGTTCGCTTTCAGGGTGTAGCGCAGGCTACGAAGAATGTCGTTACTTAGCATAGAGCCTTCAACTGTCGGTGATGCAATGGCGCGCAGTGTACCAGTTTTACAGACCAATCGCCTCTTTTAGGCTTTTAAGATAACGGCGGCTCACCGGCACGGTCAGGCCGTTACGTAAAATCAACTCGGCCTGGCCGTTATCTTCCAGGCGAATCTCCTGCAGCTGCGCCATGTTCACCAGATATTGTCGATGGCAGCGCAACAGCGGCGTGCGGCTCTCCAGCGTTCTCAGCGTAAGTTCGGTAAAGCCTTCTTTGCCGTCGCTGCTGGTGACAAAAACGCCGCTCATGCGGCTGCTGACAAACGCAACATCGTCCATTTGCAGCAGATAAATGCGGCTGTGACCGGAACACGGAATAAATTTTAGCGCCTGCTGGTTTTCCGGCAGCACCGACACATCCTGCTTCGTGCGCTCCTGGCGTAAACGGATCAGCGTTTTCTCCAGCCGGGTTTCTTCAATCGGCTTGAGCAAATAATCAAAGGCATGCTCTTCAAAGGCTTTCACCGCATACTCATCAAATGCGGTGAGAAAAACAATATACGGACGGTGTTCAGGATCGAGCATGCCCACCATTTCCAGACCGCTAATACGTGGCATCTGGATATCGAGAAACAGCACATCAGGGCGCAATTTATGCACCGCGCCGATGGCCTCAACGGCATTCGAACATTCCCCCACAATCTCAATGTCGCTTTGCTCCTGCAACAGGATCCGCAGATTTTCCCGCGCTAACGGTTCGTCATCCACAATCAACACTTTGATCATGCCAGTTCCTCCAGGGGAAGTCGTAAAGTGATTCGGGTAAAGAGGTCAGGTTCACACACTACGCTGATGCCAAAATCATCGCCAAACCGTTCACGTAGTCGCTTATCCACCAGATTCATCCCCAGCCCGCTGGCCTCGGTTGTCGGCAGATACAGGCCGGCATTATCTTCGATATCCAGCATCAGATACTGCCCTTCTCGCCGGGCGGTAATGGAGACCTCACCGGTATCAAGTAGCTGAGAGGTGCCGTGCTTAATCGCATTCTCGACAATGGGCTGCAACGTAAATGCTGGCAATTGCTGATGCGAAAGTTCATCCGGTACCGTTAAAGTGACCTGCAGGCGCGACTGAAAGCGCGCCTTTTCAATTTGCAGATAGGCGTTAACGTGTTCAATTTCATCTGCCAGCGTCACAATTTCTGACGGCCGTTTGAGGTTTTTGCGAAAGAAGGTCGACAGATATTGCACCAACTGACTGGCCTGCTCGCTGTCGCGGCGAATCACCGCTTTAATGGTATTGAGCGCATTAAACAGAAAATGGGGATTCACCTGCGCATGCAGAAGCTTAATTTCTGACTGCGTGAGCATCGCTTTTTGCCGTTCATATTGCCCGGCAAGGATCTGCGCTGACAGCAACTGCGCAATCCCTTCGCCAAGCGTGCGGTTGATCGAACTAAATAAGCGGTTTTTGGCTTCATACAGTTTGATGGTCCCCATCACCCGCTGGTTTTCACCACGCAAAGGGATCACCAGCGTCGAGCCTAATTTGCAGTGCGGATGCAGTGAGCAGCGGTAAGGTACCTCGTTGCCGTCGGCATACACCACTTCGCCGGTATCAATCGCTTTTTGAGTATAAGAGGATGAAATCGGCCTGCCTGGCAGATGATGGTCATCACCAATTCCGGTAAAGGCCAGCAGCTTATCGCGATCGGTTATCGCCACTGCACCAATGTCCAGCTCCTCATACAGTACCTGGGCCACCTTCATGCTGTTAACCTCGTTAAACCCCTGGCGCAATATGCCTTCCGTTGAGGCGGCAACTTTTAGCGCAGTGGCTGAAAACGCCGAGGTGTATTTTTCGAACATGGCCCGTTTGTCGAGCAAAATACGCATAAATAAGGCCGCACCCACGGTATTGGTGACCATCATCGGCGCGGCAATATTGCTCACCAGATGCAGCGCATTATCAAAGGGACGCGCAATCAATAAAATGATCAGCATCTGCACCAGTTCGGCAAAAAAGGTGATCGCGCCCGCCGTCAGCGGGCTAAAGACTTTATCAGTGCGACCGCGACGGGTCAGTACGCTGTGTACCAGCCCGCCGAGCAGTCCTTCAACAATGGTCGAGATCATGCAGCTCAGCGCGGTCATTCCGCCCATCGAATAACGATGCAGGCCGCCAGTCAGCCCGACCAGCCCCCCAACTACCGGGCCGCCAAGCAAGCCGCCCATCACCGCGCCAATCGCACGGGTGTTGGCAATGGAGTCTTCAATATGCAGCCCCAGGTAGGTACCCAGAATGCAAAAGATGGAAAAGGTGACGTAGCAAAGGAGTTTGTGCGGCAGCCGGATAGTGACCTGCATCAGCGGGATAAATAAACGCGTTTTGCTCATTAACCACGCAATAACAAGAAACACGCACATCTGCTGTAGCAGCAGCAACACCAGATTAAACTCGTACATACCCGCCAACCACAGTCTTCTTAAAAGCGCGTAACATACATGGGCTGCGCGTAACTTTCTTTGAACTGTTGCAAAAAATGAGGAATTTGTGAGAACGGTCACTCAAAAACGTGGGTATGACTACAAAATCACCCATTCCGTGAGCAAAAAACAGACAAAACTACCTGGTTCGCAAAAGAGCGTCTAAAGTAAAACTGGGACCTCGCGAGCAAGAGTGAGACAACAAATGGCGCTTTACACCATCGGTGAAGTGGCTTTGCTTTGTGATATTAACCCTGTCACTTTACGTGCGTGGCAGCGGCGATATGGATTACTGAAACCGCAGCGCACAGACGGCGGTCATCGTTTGTTTAACGACGCGGACATCGACAGGATCCGCGAGATCAAACGCTGGATAAACAACGGTGTGCAGGTCAGTAAGGTTAAAATGTTGCTCAGCAATGAGAGCATTGATGTGCACAACGGCTGGCGCGAGCAGCAAGAAACGCTGTTGAGCTATTTGCAAAGTAATAATTTGCATAGTCTGCGATTGTGGATCAAAGAACGTGGCCAGGATTATCCCGCCCAGACGCTGAACACCCATCTGTTCATTCCGCTGCGGCGACGCCTGCAATGTCAGCAACCTATTCTTCAGGCACTGCTCGGCATTCTTGACGGCGTGCTGATTAACTACATTGCGATTTGCCTCGCCTCAGCCCGTAAGAAACAAGGTAAAGACGCGCTGGTCGTCGGCTGGAATATTCACGATACCACCCGGTTATGGCTGGAGGGCTGGGTCGCCAGCCAGCAAGGATGGCGGGTTGACGTACTGGCTCACTCGCTCAATCAACTGCGACCGGAACTGTTTGAAGGCCGGACACTTCTGGTGTGGTGCGGCGATAACCAGACGGCCGCTCAACACCAACAATTAACCGAGTGGCGTGCGCTAGGCCACGATATTTATCCACTCGGTATTTAATATTCCATTAACAAACGTGTACAATCCTTTTATATACCATAAGGAGTACACCATGAGCGCAGCTAAAATCGGCGTGATCACCCTCTTCCTGTTGATGGCCATCGGCGGAATCGGCGGTGTGATGCTTGCAGGCTATACCTTTATTTTACGTGCCGGGTAAGGTGTTGCGCGACTCGCTCAAACCCGCGATCGACAATGATGGCCGCCAACGCGACCAGCAGCGCCCCCTGTATCACATAGGCAGTATTAAATCCGCTCAGCCCGATGATTATCGGCGTACCCAGCGTGTTTGCCCCCACGGTTGAGGCGATCGTGGCGGTGCCAATGTTAATAATCACCGACGTGCGAATACCAGCCAGAATAACCGGCGCGGCCAGCGGCAGCTCCACTTTGCGCAACCGTTGACCGCTGCTCATCCCCATTCCACTGGCAACATCCAGCACGCTGGCTGATATTCCGCCCAGCCCCGCCAGCGTCGCCTGTAAAATCGGTAACACGCCGTACAAGATCAGCGCGATAATGGCTGGCTGTGGACCAAACCCCATCACCGGAACAGCGATGGCCAGCACGGCGACCGGCGGAAAAGTTTGCCCCACGGCGGCAATGGTTTCCACCAGCGGTCTGAATTCAGTTCCCCATGAACGCGTGACCACGATCCCCGCCCCCATGCCAATGATCACCGCCACCAGGCTCGAGATCCCCACCAGGCTAAAATGGGCCAACGCCAGCGCCAGAAAACTCTCCTGCTGATAAACCGGTCGCGGCAGCAGCGGGAACAGCGCGCTAAACAGCACCTGGCTATGAGGCAACCCTGCCAGCAGCAGCAGAAAACAGATAACCAGCCATAACAGCGGATCAGTCAGACGTTTCACGGTGCGGCCTCGGTGAGAGTAAATCCTGAAAATGGAGCGTCCCGCAGGCTCCGCCCTTTGCGTCAACCACCGGCAGAACGTCGCACCCCCGCGCCACAAAAATAGAGAGCGCATCGCGCAGTGTCATCTCGTCTACCAGCGGCTCGCCGCTGAGCTGCTCATGGCGGCGGGTAAAATCACCGACAGTGCGCAGCGCCAGCAGCCGAACACCCAGTTCGCTGCGGCCAAAAAAGGTGTGTACGAAGTCGTTAGCCGGTGCTGTGAGCATCGATAGCGGCGTGCCTTGTTGCACCACCTGACCTGCGTCCATCAGCACCAGGTGTTCCGCCAGCCTCAGCGCTTCGTCAATATCATGGGTAACCAGCACAATGGTGCGTCCCAACAACCGGTGAATGCGGGTCATCTCCTGCTGCAAGGCGCTGCGCGTTACCGGATCCAGCGCACCAAAAGGTTCATCCATCAGCAGCACCTGGGGATCGGCGGCCAGCGCACGCGCCACTCCCACCCGCTGTTGTTGCCCACCGGAGAGCTGATGAGGATAACGATGACGCAACCCCTCTTCCAACCCCAGCAACGCCATCAGTTCATCTGTTCGGTCATCAATACGTGAACGCGACCATTTCTGCAGCTGCAATACGGTGGCAATGTTCTGTGCAACGGTCCAGTGCGGAAACAGTCCAATAGACTGAATGGCGTATCCCATCCGTCGTCTTAATTCCAGCACCGGCAGGCTGCGGATCTCATCGCCAGCAAAGCGAATCGTCCCGCTATCATGCTCCACCAGACGGTTAATCATTTTGAGCGTGGTGGACTTCCCCGACCCCGACGTACCAATCAAGACGGAAAAGCTGCCTTCGCGAAAATGCAGATTGAGATCGTTGACCGCGTGTTGTTGGCCAAAGGTTTTACAGACATGGCTAAATTCAATCATCAACGGTCACCTTCAGCAGAGCTAAACCTAAATCAAACAGGGCATCGATCAGCACCGCCAGCACCACCACCGGGACGACACCCAGTAGCACTAAATCGACGGCACTGCTGAGCAATCCCTGAAAAACCAATGCGCCAAATCCCCCCGCGCCAATCAGTGCGGCAATAACGGCCATCCCCACCGTCTGCACCATCACGACACGTAAACTGCGCAAGAAGACCGGTAACGCCAGCGGGAGTTGTACCAAACAAAAGCGCTGACGTGAGTTCATTCCCATTGCCCGGGCGCTTTCCAGCACATCGAGAGGAACCTGGTTCAGCCCCGCCACCACGCCGCGCACCAGCGGCAGTAGCGCGTACAGCACCAGCGCAATCAGCGCAGGGGCCAACCCGGTTCCGGCAATGCCCAATGCACGTAACCAGGGAAAATGCTGAACCAGCCCGGCAAGCGGGGCAATCAGCAGGCCAAACAGCGCCACGGAAGGAATGGTCTGAATAATATTCAGTACGGCAAATACCGGCCCCTGGCGCGACGTAGAGAAGGCGCACCAGATGCCCAACGGGATGCCAATCACCAGCGCTGGCAGCACGGTTCCGAGCAGGATAGTCAGATGTTGCGCCAGCGCATCGTCGAAGACATCCTGACGATTGGCATACTCTTTGAGCAGCGAAAGGTCGTTGAACATCCCGGTCAGCAGCAGCGCAACGGGGACGATGGCAATGTGCATATGCAGTAACCAACGCCACAGTGGCCTCGCGGTGAGACGACGAATCGCGTCGCTGAGCGCCAGCAGCATCAGTCCCAGCCCAAGCCAGAATCCGCTACCCAGACTGGTTCTCGCCAGCGGACTTCCCGTCTGCGCCAGCCCGCTTGCCGTTTTACCGGCGGCAATCAACGCCGCTATCAGCAGCAGTTGCACTACGATCAGGGTTAACACGTTGCCGGCGCGACCGGGGATAAAACACAGCGCCACCAGTAGCAGAAACATCGCCGCCAGCCCCCACGCAAAACCGGGCCAGAGTTCCCAGAGTTGTCGACCTTCGCCAGAGACCAGACGATTGGGGGCATAACTGATGAAAGGCAGCGCAGCTGCCGCCATTAGCAGAAATACCAGCAGCAACAGCACTCGATTAACAGACATCGTTGATACAACACTCACCTGATGCAAACTCCGTTACTTCACCCATCCTTTTTGCTTCAGGTAATCTGCTGCGACTTTTTTCGCATCCAGCCCTTCAACGGCGATACTGGCATTAAGCTGTTGTAGCGTTTTTTCATCGAGACTGGCAAAGACCGGCTGCAGCCATTCCGCCATTTGTGGGTAGGCCTGCAGTACTGATTCACGCACCACTGGCGCAGGAGCATAGATCGGCTGGACACCTTTTGGATCGCTGAGCGTTTGCAGTCCCAGCGCCGCAACAGGGCCGTCGGTCCCGTAGGCCATCGCGGCATTGACGCCTGAGGTTTGCTGCGCAGCGGCTTTAATGGTCACCGCCGTGTCTCCCCCTGCCAGCGATAAAAGCTGATTTTGATTGAGCGTAAAGCCATAAGCTTTTTCAAACGCAGGCAACGCATCCGCACGTTCGATAAACTCTGCCGAGGCGGCCAGTTTGAACGTGCCGCCGTCTTTCAGGTAGCGTCCCAGGTCAGCCAGCGAAACGAGCTTATTCTTTTCGGCAACATCCTGACGGAGGGCAATGGTCCAGGTGTTATTGGCGGGCGCAGGCGTTAGCCAGACCAGTTTGTTCTGTTCCGCATCCAGTTTTTTGACTTTTTCATAACCGGCCTGCGCATTTTTCCATGCCGGGTCATTTTCATCTTTAAAGAAGAAAGCCCCGTTTCCGGTATATTCCGGGTAAATATCCAGTTCGCCGGAGGTGATGGCCCCGCGCACCACTGGTGTGGTTCCCAACTGGACTTTATTGACGGTTTTCACGCCGTGGCTTTCAAGCACCTGCAAAATCATATTGCCGAGCAGCGCCCCTTCCGTATCAATTTTTGATCCCACCGTGACGGGTGATGCGGCCTGCAGGGGTAAGCTCATCGCGGCAAACAGCGCCAGCGAGCCCGCCCAGACCTTTGAGATTATCATGCTGCTCTCCTCATCCTTTGACTGTCCTTTTCAGGACATAGAGGGAAAAGCATAGTCGAAAAATCTGACCTTAACCTGGCAATTGAGGGGTAACGGAGGGAAGGATTAGCAGTAACTCGGTGATAAATATAAAAAGACCGGCAAAACCTCAGGGGCTTTGCCGGTGTGGATGAATCGATGGACCTGACACGTGTGGAGCCATCAGGTCTGACGCAAATTCACCTGATCATTACAGCAGTTCAAACTCGCCCTGCTTCACTCTGGCAGAATCTACGCCGATAAAGACGTTGAATTTGCCCGGCTCCACATCGTATTGCATACGCTGGTTCCAGTATTTCAGCGCCTCAATATCAATCGGGAAGCTGACCGTTTGCGTCTCGCCCGGTTTGAGATTCACCTTCTCAAATCCTTTCAGCTGTTTGACAGGACGACTCACGGAAGCGGTCACATCCTGTAAATACATCTGAATCACCGTCGCTCCTTCGCGTTTGCCGGTGTTGGTGACCTGCACGCTGGCGGTGACCGTTCCATCACGCTTCATCGTTGGTGCAGAAAGCTTCACATCAGAAACGGTAAAGGTGGTGTAGCTCAGACCATAGCCAAAGGGATACAGCGGGCCGTTGGCTTCGTCAAAGTAGCGTGAGGTGTATTTGTTCGGCTTATCGGCGTTATACGGACGACCAGTATTCAGGTGGCTGTAATAGACCGGGATCTGCCCGACAGAGCGCGGGAAAGACATCGGCAGTTTACCTGACGGGTTGTAATCGCCAAACAGGACATCGGCAATGGCGTTGCCGCCTTCCGTCCCGGCAAACCAGGTTTCCAGAATCGCGTCGGCCTGCTGGTCTTCTTTCACCAGCGCCAATGGACGCCCGTTCATCAGCACCAGCACCAGCGGCTTGCCGGTGGCTTTCAGCGCGGTAATCAGGTCACGCTGGCTTTGCGGAATCGTGATATCGGTCCGGCTGGAGGCTTCATGCGCCATACCTTGCGCTTCACCGACCACAGCGACCACCACATCAGACTGCTGCGCGGCCTTGACCGCTTCATCAATCATGGCCTGCGGCGAGCGTGGGTCGACTTTCACCGCCTCTTCATACAGATTGAGGAAGTCGACAATGCCTTTATCGTTAGTGATATTCGCCCCTTTGGCGTACACCACTTTGCCCTTATCTCCGAGCGCATTTTTAATGCCCGTCAGAACCGTCACTGACTGTTCGGCAACGCCTGCTGCCGACCAACTGCCCATCACATCACGCTTGCTGTCCGCCAGTGGTCCCACGACTGCCACAGTCCCCGATTTCTTCAGCGGTAACGTTTCCAGGCGGTTTTTCAGCAGTACCAGACTTTCGCGGGCAACGTCACGCGCGTCTTTACGGTGTAAACGGCTTTCCGCGTTGGTGTCCTGCGGGTCAGTCTCTTTGGCCCCCAGATGGCTGTACGGATCGTTAAACAGCCCCATATCATATTTGACGTTCAGCACATGACGCGCGGCATCGTCCAGTTCAGCCATCGTCACCTTACCTGACTTAATCAGGCCCGGTAGATACTTACTGTAATACTCATCGCTCATGCTCATGTTAATGCCGGACTTGATCGCCACGCGCACCGCGTCTTCCGGATCGGAGGCGGTACCATGTTTGATCAACTCTTTAATCGCGCCGTGATCGGAAACGGTAATCCCTTTAAAGCCCCACTCATCGCGCAGCACATCTTTCAACAGCCAGGCGTCAGAAGTCGCAGGGGTGCCGTTCAGCGAGTTAAGACCCACCATCACCGCCCCGCTCCCGGCGTCTAACCCGGCTTTGTACGGTGGCATATAGTCGTTAAACAACCGCTGCGGACTCATATCCACGGTGTTGTACTCTTTTCCGCCTTCTACCGCGCCATAGGCGGCGAAGTGTTTGACGCTGGTCATCACCGAATAGCGATCGGCCGGGCTTTTACCCTGCATCGCTTCGACCATGGTTTTGCCCATCGTGGCGGTCAAATAAGTATCTTCCCCGAAACCTTCTGAGGCACGTCCCCAGCGCGGATCACGCGAGACATCAACCATTGGCGCCCAGGTCATATTCAGGCCATCGTCTGCGGCTTCATAGGCAGAAACGCGCCCCACCGTTCTGACCGCATCCAGATTAAACGATGACGCCAAACCGAGGCTTATCGGGAACACGGTGCGCTGACCGTGCAGTACGTCATAGGCGAAAAAGAGAGGGATTTTCAGGCGGCTGAGTTCCATCACCTGATCCTGCATTTTACGGATATCCTCGCGGGTAACGGTGTTAAAAATCGCCCCAACCTGCCCGTCTTTGATCATCTCACGGATGGCTTCTTTCGGGTTATCCGGCCCGACGCTTATCAAACGTAGTTGGCCGATCTTCTCATCGACGGTCATCTGTTTGAGTAAATCGGTAACAAATGCATCCCGTGCTTCAGGGGTCAGAGGATGGTTACCAAACAAGGAGTCCGCCAGCGCTGGCTGAAACGCCAGGCTCACCGCGATACCTACAGAACAAAGCCATTTCATGTTGATTCTCTCTTTATTTTTTCCCGACGAGGCAGCGAAAATATAACAAAAACCGCAGTTTGCCGTAAGCCTAAACGGGAGAGATAAAGAAAGCTAAGGTTATTCTCCTAATTTTGAAATCCGGGATGAATGAAGCACAGCCAATTCAGAGACAACCTGAATGAGAAAGCGTATTGTCATACAGAGCGCTATGCTTGTTTCTGATATTTTTGCCCACCACAAGGAGTGGAGAATGTCTTCCATTACAACAACCGATAATAAAGCGTTGCTTAACGAACTGGCCCGTCTGGTGGGTCATTCGCACCTGCTTACCGAACCGTCTAAAACGGCCCGCTATCGCAAGGGCTTCCGCTCAGGTCAGGGCGAGGCGTTAGCCGTTGTCTTTCCTGGCTCATTGCTGGAACTGTGGCGTGTGCTGAACGCCTGCGTCGTCGCCGACAAAATTATCCTGATGCAGGCTGCCAACACCGGACTAACCGAAGGCTCTACGCCCAGCGGCAATGACTACGATCGTGAGATTGTTATTATCAGCACCCTGCGCCTCGACAAACTGCACGTCATCGGCAAAGGCGAACAGGTTCTGGCGTATCCCGGCACCACGCTCTATTCGCTGGAAAAAGCACTCAAGCCATTTGGTCGCGAACCGCATTCGGTGATTGGCTCTTCATGCATTGGCGCATCGGTGATTGGTGGGATTTGCAACAACTCCGGCGGCTCGTTGGTACAGCGAGGCCCGGCATATACCGAGATGTCGCTGTTTGCGCGAATTGACGAACAGGGCAAATTACAGCTGGTCAACCATCTGGGTATCGAACTTGGCCAGACGCCGGAGCAGATCCTCAGCAAACTTGATGACGAACGCATTAAAGATAACGATGTGCATCACGACGGGCGTCACGCGCACGATCACGATTACGTTACCCGCGTCAGAGATATCGAAGCCGATACCCCCGCACGCTATAACGCCGACCCGGACCGGCTGTTTGAATCTTCCGGCTGCGCGGGAAAACTGGCGGTGTTTGCGGTGCGCCTCGACACCTTTGAAGCCGAGAAAAATCAGCAGGTGTTTTATATCGGTACCAATCAGCCAGAGGTGCTGACGGAGATCCGCCGTCATATTCTGGCAAAGTTCGAACACCTGCCGGTCGCCGGCGAGTACATGCACCGTGATATCTACGATATCGCCGAGCAGTACGGCAAAGATACGTTTCTGATGATAGACAAGCTCGGCACCGACAAAATGCCGTTCTTCTTTACCCTGAAAGGTCGCACCGACGCGATGCTGGAAAAAGTGAAAATTTTCCGCCCGCACTTTACCGACCGTGCCATGCAGAAATTTGGCCATTTATTCCCCAGCCATTTACCGGCGCGGATGAAAAGCTGGCGCGATAAATACGAACACCACCTGCTGTTAAAAATGGCCGGTGGCGGCGTGGCCGAAGCACAAAGCTGGTTGACCGAGTTTTTCAAAACGGCCGAGGGCGATTTCTTTGCCTGTACGCCGGAAGAAGGCAGTAAAGCCTTTTTACACCGCTTTGCTGCAGCCGGAGCGGCGATTCGCTATCAGGCCGTCCATGCCGATGAGGTCGAAGATATTCTGGCGCTGGATATTGCGTTGCGCCGTAACGACACGGAATGGTATGAGCATCTGCCGCCCGAGATCGACAGTAAGCTGGTGCATAAGCTCTATTACGGACACTTTATGTGCTATGTCTTCCATCAGGATTACATTGTGAAGAAAGGTGTGGATGCGCATGCGCTAAAAGAGCAAATGCTGGAACTGTTGCAGGCTCGCGGGGCGCAGTACCCGGCAGAGCACAATGTGGGACACCTGTACAAAGCGCCGGAAACCTTGACGCGTTTTTATCGCGCCAACGATCCGACCAACAGCATGAACCCAGGGATCGGTAAAACCAGTAAACAGAAGTTTTGGAAAGAA
>NZ_SZWV01000038.1:104593-126917 GCF_005280945.1 Citrobacter sp. wls718 | reverse complement strand
GGCGCTTCGCTTGCCCGGCCTACGGTTTAATCGTTCTGCGCAGTTTGTTCACCCGTCGCCGCCATCTGTGCGGCTTTTTGCTTTTTATAGCTCAGTGCCGCCGCCGGAACCGGCATCACCTTGCCCGTTTCTATCCAGGTACGTAAACGGCTGGCATCGGCAAAATGGGTGTATTTACCAAACGCATCCATCACCACCAGCGCCACCGGTTTGTTGTTGATGACCGTGCGCATCACCAGACAGTGACCCGCCGCGTTGGTAAAGCCGGTTTTGGTGAGCTGGATATTCCAGTTATCGCGATACACCAGATGGTTGGTGTTGCGGAACGGCAGCGTATAGGCCGGGTTGGCAAAGGTGGCCATGTCTTCACGCGTGGTACTTAACTGACCAATCAGCGGATACTGTTTGCTGGCAATCAGTAATTTAGTGAGGTCACGGGCGGTCGACACGTTATGAATGGATAACCCTGTCGGTTCCACAAAGCGGGTCTTAGTCATCCCCAGTGATTTCGCTTTGGCATTCATCGCTTTGATAAACGCGTTATAACCGCCAGGATAATGATGCGCCAGGCTTGCCGCCGCACGGTTTTCCGATGACATCAGCGCCAGCAGCAGCATGTCTTTGCGGCTGATTTCACTGTTCAGCCGTACACGAGAATAGATGCCTTTCATTTCTGGCGTCTGGCTGATGTCTACTTTCAGCTTTTCGTTCAGCGGCAGTCGTGCATCCAGCACCACCATCGCCGTCATTAATTTGGTGATCGACGCAATCGGACGCACAAGGTCCGGATGGTTCGAATAGATGACCTTATTGGTATTCAAATCAACAATCATCGCACTACCAGACGCAATCTCGGGTTGAGAGGCCGCTGCGGTAGCCGCCGTTTTCGCCACGGCTTGGGGTGCAAAAGGAACTGCCAGCACCAGGGCAAGGCTTAATAATGAAACTCGAAATTTAAGCATGATGAGATTTCTGATAATGGTTCACGCACGTCACAACGCACACCGCCCGAGATAGAGAATAATCTCAAGCTAGCGCAGGCATCATAACCACCCGGCAGCATTGCCGCCACCGGAGAATCATCTCGAAATGCTGCGTTGCTGGCTTTTACACCAGCAACGCAGGGTAGACAGGTTGTTAGCTTAGAACAATCGGTATCCGTACCCCCACAGGATAACCGTAATCGCCAGCAGAACTTCGAGCACCAGGACGCCAATTGCCAGCGTTGAGCTGGAAAAGTTGAGTCCTTCCTCTCTGCTGATATTCAGGAATGTCGGGATGCCGAGATACAGCAAATAACCGGTGTAAAACAGCGCGATTGTTCCGACTAAGGCACACAGCCAGACCAGCGGATACAGCGCCACCAACCCACTTAAAAACAGCGGTGTGGCGATATAGCCGGCAAAGACCATGCAATGTGCCAGCGACGGACGCTGCGGATAGTTACGTGCCATCCACCAGATAAACCTGCCCATCACGGCCACGCCGGCCAGCATCACACCGTAAAACAGAATTGCCATCGCAAATCCGGTCAACAGGGATAACTGCAATACGTTGCCGTCGCCAAAACTCCAGCCAATTTGCGTGGTGCCAATAAATGCGCAAATGACCGGGATGGCCGCCATCAGCAGAACATGGTGGGTATAGTGATGCGAAACACTTTCGTTTTCGCTGTTGATCACGTGCATTTCACGATCGGGATGGGAAAATAGCCCCCAGACATGGTTCATACCGCCCCCTTCTTGTCAGCTCCAGACCTCAACACTTCAAGTATAATTCAGCTTTTGATTATTTTATGTACACGGTAAAAATACCGATGCGCTGGGTGACGGCTTTTCCGGCATCAACAATTCATCAGGTGTATGCTAATGGTTGTGGAGGTCATACAGACGTATGGATATAAACAATCTTATTGCCCAGTACGGCTATGCGGCGCTCATCATTGGCAGCCTGGCCGAAGGCGAAACCATTACCCTGTTGGGCGGCGTGGCAGCGCATCAGGGATTACTCAAATTTCCGCTGGTTGTTGTCTCTGTCGCGCTGGGGGGAATGATTGGCGATCAGTTGCTGTATCTGCTTGGTCGTCGTTACGGCGGCAACATTCTCCGTCGCTTCTCGCGTCATCGGGCAAAAATTCAGTATGCACAGAAAATGATCCAGCGGCGCCCATACCTGTTCGTGGTCGGGACACGTTTTATGTATGGCTTTCGGGTCATTGGCCCCTTGCTGATTGGTGCCAGTCACCTGCCGCCGAAAATCTTTTTACCGCTGAATATTCTCGGCGCACTGGTCTGGGCATTGCTGTTTACTACCCTTGGTTATGTGGGTGGAGAAGTGGTCGCGCCGTGGCTGCACAGCCTCGACCAGCATATCAAGCATGGGGTATGGCTGATTCTGGTTGTTGGGCTGGTGGTGGCGGTCCGCTGGTGGATGAAACGGCGCAATAAACAAAAAACCGACCCGACAGCCTGAATCTGCCGGGCCAGACTCTCAGGATGCGTGGTATCCGCCACCCAGGGCGCTGGTGAGCTGAATAGACGCATCCAGCCACTGACCTTGTAGTATCAGGCCGTTACACTGTTCACGCAGTGCCGGAATTTTTGCCTCACTGACGCGGGAGCCGGCGATAATCCCGGCGTTGAACCGCGCCTGCGCAAGCCCCACTACCCGCTGCGCGTCATGTTCGATCTGCAGCTGATGCTGATTCTTCTGCGCCAGCGTATCCACCTGCGTTGCCGCACGCGCGACATCATTCACCGCATCAACCACCGCTTTATTGTAATTGGCCACGGTCAGGTTACTTTGCGCTTTGGTGATGTCGAGATTCGCATTCAACCTGCCGCTGTCGAAGATCGGGAGCGTTAATCCGGCGGTGACCCCCATTTGTTGGGCAGAATGGCGGAACAGATCGCTCAGATGTAAAGCATCCTGCTGCAGGAAGGCCATCAGGTTAACGTCGGGATAAAATGCCGCTTTTGCCGCATCAATACTGCTCAGAGAAGATTCAATGTACCAGTGAGCCGCCTGCAGGTCCGGTCGGCGGGCCAGCAAGGAATAACCTAACTGGGACGGCAAATGGCTTTCGACGACCGGCATCGTGGTGGCATGCAGCTTCAGCGAGGTGGACTGCGTGTTGGTCAGCGCGCTCAACCGCGCCTCGATGACCTTCATTTTCCCGTTGACGTCGTTGAGTTGCTGCTCCGTTTTACCGGAATCAATATCGGTTTCAACGCCTTCTACCGAGGAGGTCAACCCGTTTTGGTACAGCTCGCGATCGACGGTAATCACATTTTGCTGCTCGGTTTCGATTTGCGTCAGCACGGTCTTCAGCGCCGCCTGCGTCTGCCATTCCCAGTATAAGCGGGAGACACCGCTCGCCAAAAGCTGTCGGGTTTGCTCGCGCTCAGCTTCACGCGCTTTGACTGCACCAATGCGTGCTGTTACCTCCGCCCGATTCTTACCCCACAGATCCAGGTTCCAGCCAGCGGTTAATCCCATGGTGCCATTGGTGTACCACGGCCCGGTGGTGCCCGCCGCCGGGTCGGTGAGGGCAAACGGTCCCATCAAGCCTTCTGCCGACATTTTCTGGCGCTCGACGTCTGCCGAGAAATCAATCTGCGGACCATCCTGCGCCTCAACGGCCTTCGCCTGCGCCTCTGCCAGTTGGATACGCTGCTCTGCCACCTGCATATCAGGCGAATTCTTTAATGTACTGTCAATCAACGCATTCAACTGGGGATCGTGATATGCCTTCCACCATTGGCTATCCGGCCAACCATTTTTTAATGCCGCGGGTAACGCAGAATCCACATTTTCAGCGGGCGTCTGCTGTGAGAGCGACTGGCGGGTATCGTGCATTGGGGCACAACCGGGCAGCAGAATAAAAAGCGGCAAGCATGCCGCTGCAAGAAGCACAGAATTACGATTCATGGGGATATACTGGTAAGAAATGATGTGCAAAGAGTACGACTTGTCGCAGATGCTTTTTTAGTTACGCGTGGCAATACATCTTTGGACATCAAAATATATAATTAGAAAAATATATTCCCGTTTAATAATACGGATAAAATAATTCTAATAATTTATGAATGGAGGCACGATGTCACAAAATATCTATGATGATCCGCACTTCTTTGCCGGATATGCCACGCTGGACCGCTCCGTAAAAGGACTCGACGGCGCGCCCGAATGGCCAGCATTACAGGCCATGCTCCCTCCGTTACAAGGTCAGCGCATTCTCGATCTAGGCTGCGGATACGGCTGGTTTTGCCGCTACGCACGCGATAACCACGCGGCAAGCGTCGTGGGCTTAGATATTTCAGAGAAAATGTTAACCCAGGCTCGCAACATGACCACCGGAGAGGGTATTTCGTACCAGCGCGAAGATCTTGACGCGCTGACGTTGGCCGCGGATTCCTTTGAGCTGGTTTATAGCTCGCTCGCCTTGCATTATTTGCAGGATATAGAGCGATTATTGGTAACCATTTACCAGGCGTTAACACCAGGCGGAATGTTGGTCTTTTCGGCAGAACATCCGATTTATACTGCGCCCCTCACCCAGGGTTGGATAAAAGACAAAACCGGGCAACTCTCCTGGCCGGTGAATCACTATCAACAGGAAGGTGAACGCATCAGCAACTGGTTTGCTGAAGGGGTAAAAAAACAACACCGCAAGCTGGCAACCTGGATCAACGCGCTGATTGGCGCCGGGTTTGAGATTGTCTGTATTGATGAGTGGGGACCGTCTGCTGAACAGATTGCCGCCAACCCCGCGCTGGATGAAGAGAAAGAGCGCCCGATGGTGTTTCTGCTCAGCGCACGTAAGCCGGCATAACTGTGCCTGCAGGCAGAGTTTTCAATAGTTTCCTATACTAAATTTGAACTTACCAAAAAGGGAAGGCTAATGAAAATTCTGCTGTGGGCTATTTTAATTATTTTTCTGATTGGACTGTTGGTGGTGACTGGCGTGTTTAAGATGATTTTCTGACATCAATGCCGGATGGCGGCGTAAACGCCGTCTCCGGCCAGTAATATAATGACCGGTTAAATCTCAATGGCCTGAATCGCCCGCGCGATATCCGGTGAATTATTGAGAGCGCGAATCTCCTGAAACAGCGTCGTCGCTTCGGCATATTCTTTGCGTAAATATCCCAGCCACTGCTTAATACGCGCCACATGATATAGCCCGGTATCACCCTGTTTTTCCAGACGGGTATATTTTTTCAGTAATGTCACCACGTCGGGCCACGGCATCCGCGGTTCGTTATATTTCACCACCCGACTCAGGTTCGGGATATTTAGCGCCCCGCGTCCGATCATCACCGCATCACATCCGGTGACCGCCATACAATTTTGCGCGCTCTGCCAGTCCCAGATTTCACCGTTAGCGATAACCGGAATCGTAAGACGCTGGCGGATCTCACCGATAGCCTGCCAGTTGATATGCTCCGCTTTATACCCTTGCTCTTTGGTGCGGCCATGAACCGCCAGTTCGCTGGCACCCGCCTGCTGAACGGCATCGGCGATTTCAAACTGCCGGTCGCTGCTGTCCCAGCCCAGGCGCACTTTCACCGTTACCGGCAAATGACCCGGCACCGCCTCGCGCATCGCCTTCGCGCCCTGATAGATAAGTTCAGGATCTTTCAATAGCGTTGCGCCGCCACCGCTGCCGTTAACCAGTTTTGACGG
Source organism: Citrobacter sp. wls718 (assembly GCF_005280945.1). Taxonomy (NCBI): domain Bacteria; kingdom Pseudomonadati; phylum Pseudomonadota; class Gammaproteobacteria; order Enterobacterales; family Enterobacteriaceae; genus Citrobacter; species Citrobacter sp. wls718. The sequence continues at coordinate 121,229 of NZ_SZWV01000038.1, read as the reverse complement.
GCAGCCACAGTTCAGATCGACACCGTACGACCCCAACTCAACCGCGCGGGCCGCGTTCTCTGCCAGCCATTGTGGATGCTGCCCCAGCAGTTGGATGCGCACCTGCGTGCCGGATGGGGTACGGCTGTTGTTATGCAGCTCCGGGCAGATCCGATGAAATACTTTTGCTGGCAGGAGCTGATCCACCACGCGCACAAATTCGGTGATGCACAGATCATAATCATTAACTTCAGTCAGCAGCTCGCGCACCAGTGAGTCGAGCACGCCTTCCATCGGCGCCAGTAAAACACGCATATTGTTACCTGCAAAAAAGAGAGGCGCTATGGTAGCGTCTCCGTACAAGAGATCAAAGCACTGTCAGCAGCACACAGGCATCGCCCTGTCGATTGGGGCTATTGCCTGATGTTCCAGTTATCTATTTCCACTATGCTTAGAATTCATGATGTGATCGGTAGCACGTTTTTAAGTTTAATTGTATGATGAATAGGTCTCGTCAAGGGTTTCTACTATGAGCAAGTCACTGAACATTATCTGGCAATATTTACGCGCGTTTATCCTGATTTATGCCTGCCTGTATGCGGGTATTTTTCTTGCCTCACTGCTGCCTATCACCATCCCGGGTAGCATTATTGGCATGCTGATTCTGTTTGTTCTGCTGGCATTACAGATACTGCCAGCGAAATGGGTTAACCCCGGTTGCTACGTCCTGATTCGTTACATGGCGCTGCTGTTTGTCCCGATTGGCGTCGGGATCATGCAGTACTTTGACTTGCTGCGCGCGCAGTTTGGACCGGTCGTAGTGTCCTGCACCATCAGTACGCTGGTCGTTTTCCTGGTGGTGAGTTGGAGCTCACACCTTGTGCACGGTGAACGCAAAATCGTTGGACAAAAAGGGTCAAAAGAATGATGGCGTATATCTGGTGGTCGTTACCCCTCACGCTGGCGGTATTTTTTGGCGCACGTAAGTTGGCAATGCGGATCAAAATGCCGCTGCTGAACCCGCTGCTGGTTGCCATGGTGGTGATTATTCCTTTTCTGATCCTGACCGGCATTCCCTACGATCACTATTTCAAAGGTAGCGAAGTGCTGAACGATTTACTGCAACCTGCCGTGGTCGCGTTGGCATACCCGCTGTATGAACAGCTGCACCAAATCCGCGCCCGCTGGAAATCCATTATTGCCATCTGCTTTGCCGGTAGCATTGTGGCGATGGTCACCGGGACCACTATTGCGTTACTGATGGGGGCATCGCCAGAAATTGCCGCATCTATAATGCCTAAATCGGTCACCACGCCGATCGCCATGGCGGTGGGGGGTAGCATCGGCGGTATTCCTGCTATCAGCGCCGTCTGCGTCATCTTTGTCGGGATCCTGGGTGCCGTGTTTGGCCACACACTGTTAAATGCGATGCGCATTCGCACCAAGGCAGCGCGTGGACTGGCAATGGGGACCGCGTCACACGCCCTGGGTACGGCACGCTGCGCGGAGCTTGATTACCAGGAAGGTGCGTTCAGTTCCCTGGCACTGGTTATTTGCGGGATCATCACCTCGCTGGTGGCCCCCTTTCTGTTCCCGGTGATTCTGGCTGTAGTCGGTTAGCGCCATTTTTAGTTCATTTATTTGCGATGCGTTGCACATTTTTCATTTAAGTTTCATGAGTTGCATACACAGTGAGATTTGGATCACATATAAAGCCGTAACAGGCCCGTAAACTACGATTCCATTACATTGTTATGAGGCATCGCCATGCATCCACGTTTTCAAACTGCTTTCGCCCAACTCGCGGGTAACGTGCAATCAGCCCTGGCCCCCCTTCTGGCGGATGTCCATTTCCCCGCCATGTTGACTGCGGAGCAGGTCTCTTTGCTGAAACGCGAATCGGGACTGGACGAAGACGCGCTGGCATTCGCTCTGCTGCCGCTGGCTGCCGCCTGCGCACGTACCGATCTGTCCCATTTTAACGTTGGTGCCATTGCGCGCGGCGTCAGTGGCAACTGGTATTTTGGTAGCAATATGGAATTCCTCGGCGCGACGATGCAGCAAACCGTTCATGCCGAGCAAAGCGCCATCAGTCACGCCTGGCTGCGCGGAGAAAAGGGACTTGCCGCCATTACCGTCAACTACACACCCTGCGGCCACTGCCGTCAGTTTATGAACGAGCTGAACAGCGGGCTGGATTTACGCATTCATTTGCCGGGTCGTGAGCCGCACGCGCTGCGTGACTACCTGCCGGATGCTTTTGGTCCGAAAGATCTCGACATCAAAACATTGCTGATGGATGAGCAGGATCACGGCTTTGCGCTGCAAGGTGACGCGCTGACGCAGGCGGCGATCGCCGCAGCCAACCGCTGCCATATGCCGTACAGCAACGCCCCAAGCGGTGTGGCACTGGAATGCAAAGACGGTCAAATCTTCAGCGGTAGCTACGCTGAAAACGCCGCCTTTAACCCCACTCTGCCTCCGCTGCAGGGTGCATTAAACCTGTTGAATCTGAACGGCTACGATTATCCGGATATTCAACGCGCCGTACTGGCAGAAAAAGCCGATGCGCCGTTGATCCAGTGGGATGCCACTGCCGCTACCCTGAAAGCTCTGGGCTGCAACCACATCGAGCGCGTTTTGCTAGCGTAAAAAGGTCGTCATGTTGCCCGGATAAGCCAACGCCGCCATCAGGCATTATCGCCATAGCCTGATGGCAACGCGTTAGCGTCTTATCTGACCTACATGCTCTAAACAGTATTGCTGAAAATCCCCTCAATCAGACTGCTGTTTCTTGCGCTACGCCGTCGAGTACAGTAGCCTGATTAACATTCCATCCCATTGCCGAGTTATCTACATGTTAAAGCGCGTGTTTTACAGCTTGTTAGTCCTGATAGGCTTACTGCTGTTGACGGCGCTTGGCCTCGACCGATGGATGAGCTGGAAGACGGCACCCTATATCTACGACGAATTGCAGGATTTACCCTACCGTCAGGTCGGCGTGGTATTAGGCACCGCGAAATACTATCGCACCGGCGTGATTAACCAGTATTACCGCTACCGCATTCAGGGCGCATTAAACGCGTATAACAGCGGTAAGGTGAATTATCTGCTGCTCAGCGGCGACAATGCCCAGCAAAACTACAACGAACCGATGACGATGCGTAAAGATCTGATTGCCGCTGGCGTCGATCCTGCCGACATCGTGCTTGATTACGCCGGTTTCCGTACACTTGACTCCATTGTGCGCACCCGCAAAGTATTTGATACCAACGATTTCATCATTATCACTCAGCGATTCCACTGCGAGCGCGCGTTGTTTATTGCGCTGCATATGGGCATTCAAGCCCAGTGCTACGCGGTACCGTCACCAAAAGATATGCTGACCGTACGCGTACGCGAATTTGGCGCACGTTTTGGCGCCCTGGCCGATCTCTATCTTTTTAAACGTGAGCCGCGTTTTTTAGGTCCGCTGGTGCCCATCCCGGCCCTGCACCAGGTTCCGGATGATGCGCAGGGCTACCCGGCGGTCACGCCTGAACAATTGTTAGAATTACAAAAGAAACAAGGAAAATAAGCATGGATGTGCAAACCCTCTTCGTCGTTTTAGCCTTTCTGTTAATCCCTGTATTTTGTTTTCGTGAAGCCTGGAAGGGCTGGCGTACAGGTGCGGTGGATAAAATAAAGAAGAACGCCCGTGAACCCGTTTATGCCTATCGTCATCAAGAACCGCTGCAATTCTGGTCATACGTTCTTGTTTACGCCGGATGCGGATGTTTATCTTTTGGCATGGTGATTTATTTAATCTTTTATCGATAAAATCCAGTTATTAATATTAGCGCTTGAGAATAGCTAATATTATGATAATAATTCCTATTTTAACATAAGGGATTAATGCTGCTTATCGGCATTTCCCTCACACCATCGTTTATTTGTGAAACCTTTCACAGAATACTCTTCCTGCAATGCTTAGCCTTAAGAAAGGCTTTTTTATTTTTATATTTTGTTATTAACAGTTCGCCTTAATTTACTCAAGCATTAAGGAAGAAAAGATGCCACAACAAAATTATTTGGATGAACTAACGCCCGCTTTCACCCCCTTATTAGCAATAAAAGAGGCCTCGCGTTGTTTATTATGTCACGATGCCCCCTGTAGTCAGGATTGTCCGGCACAAACTGACCCAGGGAAATTTATCCGCTCCATCTATTTTCGCAATTTTAAGGGTGCAGCCGAAACTATTCGCGAAAATAATGCGCTCGGCGCCATTTGTGCCCGGGTATGCCCCACCGAAAAATTATGCCAGCGTGGATGTACGCGCTCAGGAATAGATAAACCGATCGATATTGCACGCCTGCAACGTTTTATTACCGATTTTGAACAGCAGACGGCGATGAAAATTTATCAACCGGCAACCAAAACACGAGGCAAAGTCGCCATTATCGGCGCAGGACCAGCTGGGTTGCAGGCCAGCGTGACGTTGAGTAACCTGGGTTATGACGTAACGATCTACGAAAAGCAGGCTCAGCCGGGTGGCTGGCTACGCTTTGGCATTCCTGAGTTTCGCCTGCCTCAATCCGTGTTGGATCTTGAGATTGCCCGTATCGTTGAAATGGGCGTCACCATCAAGTGCGATTGCGAAGTCGGCAACACGATCGCCGTCGAACAACTCAAAGCTGAAAATCGCGCCGTGCTGGTGACTGTTGGGATGTCTTATGGTTCCACCCTGCCATTGTTTGACGAGGCGGATAACGTTGAGATCGCCGTCGATTTCTTGCAACGCGCGCGACAGGCGCAAGGTGATATCACCTTACCGCAGAGTGCGTTAATTATCGGCGGGGGCGATGTCGCCATGGATGTCGCCAGCACGCTGAAACTTCTCGGCTGCCCGTCAGTTACCTGTGTCGCTCGTGAAGAATTAGCTGAATTTCCCGCCAGTGACAAAGAGTTTACCAGCACGCAGGCATTAGGCGTGTCGATCATCGACGGTTTTACGCCGGTAGCGGTTGCCGGAAATAAAGTCACCTTTAAACACGTGCGTCTGCCAGGGGAACTCTCTCTTGAAGCCGAGCATATTATTCTCGCCGTCGGCCAACACGCGCAGTTGGATGCATTTCACGCGTTAACAGCGCAACGTAATCTTATTGAAACCCATAATTATCAAACCGCCGATCCGGTTATTTTCGCCGCTGGCGATATTGTCAAAGGAGATAAAACCGTGGTGTCTGCCGTGAAAACCGGTAAAGAAGCCGCTCAGGCAATTCATCACTATTTAGAGGGGGCTTGCTCATGTTAACGAAAGATCTTTCTATTACCTTTTGCGGCGTAAAATTCCCCAACCCGTTTTGCCTCTCTTCTTCTCCGGTAGGCAACTGCTTTGAGATGTGCGCCAAAGCCTATGACACCGGCTGGGGCGGCATTGTGTTTAAAACAATTGGTTTTTTTATTGCCAACGAAGTCTCCCCACGATTTGACCATCTGACAAAAGAAGATACCGGCTTTATTGGCTTCAAGAATATGGAGCAGATTGCCGAACATCCGCTGGAAGAGAACCTGGCCGCCATTCGTAAACTGAAACAACATTACCCTGATAAGGTGCTGATTGCGTCAATCATGGGCGAAAATGAGCAGCAATGGCAGGAGCTGGCACGACTGGTTGAAGAAGCCGGTGCGGATATGATTGAGTGCAACTTCTCGTGTCCGCAGATGACTTCACATGCGATGGGCAGCGATGTCGGGCAAAGCCCGGAGTTGGTTGAGAAATACTGTCGGGCAGTTAAACGCGGTTCCTCCCTGCCGATGTTAGCCAAAATGACGCCAAATATCGGTGATATGTGCGAAGTCGCTCTGGCGGCTAAACACGGAGGCGCTGACGGTATCGCGACCATTAACACCGTAAAATCCATCACCAATATCGACCTGAAGCGGAAGATCGGCATGCCGGTGGTCAACGGGAAATCCAGTATTTCTGGCTATTCCGGTAAGGCGGTAAAGCCCATCGCACTGCGTTTTATCCAACAACTACGTTCACACCCAGAACTGCATGATTTCCCAATTAGCGGCATTGGCGGTATTGAAACCTGGGAAGATGCCGCCGAATTCTTGCTGTTAGGCGCAGCCACGCTGCAGGTCACCACCGGGATCATGCAGTACGGCTACCGTATTGTGGAAGATATGACCAGCGGACTGTCGCACTATCTTGCCGATCAGGGGGTTAACTCACTGGAAGAGATGGTCGGTCTTGCCAATGCCAATATTATTCCGGCTGAAGATCTTGACCGTAGTTACATCGTCTACCCCCATATCAACCTCGAAAAATGCGTCGGCTGCGGACGCTGCTATATCTCCTGCTATGACGGAGGACATCAGGCGATGGAGTGGGATGAGCAGACCCGTACACCGCACTGCGACACGGAAAAATGCGTCGGCTGCTTGCTGTGTGGTCACGTTTGTCCGGTCGCCTGCATCGATTTAGGCGAGGTCAAATTCAAAACAGGTGAGAAAGCACATGCGGTAACGCTGTAACACAAGTAACAAAAAGCCCGGTGCAGTCATTTCTCTGCCCCGGGCTTTTTGTTGTCTATCGTTACTTCTTACGCGCGTATTTCAGTGAGTCCAGCGCCACGGCGAAGATAATAATGCCGCCTTTAATGATGTACTGCCAGTAAGGGTTCACGCCGATGTAGGTCAGGCCATAGTTGATGACGGTGAAGATTATCACACCGGTCACTACACCAAAAACGGTACCGACCCCGCCACTGAACGACACGCCGCCCACGACACAGGCCGCAATGGCATCAAGCTCATACATAAAGCCGAGGTTGTTGGTTGCCGAGCCGATACGCCCTGCTTCCAGCAAACCACCGAAGGCATAGAACACCCCGGACAGCGCATAGATAATCAGCAGGTTCAGCGCAACGTTAACACCCGACACTTTCGCCGCTTCCGGGTTACCGCCAATGGCAAAAATGTTTTTACCGAAGCGGGTCTTATTCCACAGTACCCAAACAAAGGCCACCGCAATCAGCGCATAGAAGGTGATGTAGGAGAGTCGGAAACTGCCCAGCGCAATAAAGCCCTGCGCAAAGGTGGAGAACCCGCTGTCAAAGCCAGAAATAGGCGATGCCCCAACGAAATCGTAATACAGTGAGTTGATCCCGTACACGATGATCATCGTACCAAGGGTAGTGATAAACGGCGTCACGTTCAGGTAAGCAATGATGATACCGTTCACCAGGCCGATAATGGCGCCGATGGCACAAACAATCAGTACCACCACGATGATCGGCATGGTGGCCATTTCCGGGAACACCTTGTTGGCGTTCTCCATAGATTGCAGCAACGTTGCGGCAACCACCGCCGCCAGGCCAACCTGACGCCCGGCTGACAGGTCAGTACCCTGGGTAACAATCAGTCCGGCTACGCCCAGCGCGATAATAATACGCACCGAGGATTGGGTCAGAATGTTACTCAAGTTCAGTAAACTTAAGAATGTGGGGTCCTGGAAAATAATAATGGCCAGCAGAACTAAAAGAACAACGTAAATTCCGCCTTCTTTCAGGTAAGTAAGAAAACTTTTCTTATTTAACGCACTCATGAGGAGCCCCTAATCTTAAAGGTGCAAAGACGCAAGACGGAGGATTTCGTTTTGCGTTGTTGTTTTCGTGTCAACAATTCCAGCCACGAGACCATTGCTCATAACCAGAATACGATCGGTAATACCCAGCAGTTCCGGCATTTCAGAGGAGATGATAATAATCCCCTTCTCCTTTTTCGCCAGTTCTGCAATTAACTGATAAATTTCAAATTTTGCACCAACGTCGATTCCTCGCGTGGGTTCATCCAGCATCAGTATCTCTGGCTGCGTTAACAACCAACGACCAATAACCACCTTTTGCTGGTTACCACCGGACAGGGAACCAATTTGCGTACGATGGCCAGGTGTTTTTACCCTCATTGAGTCAATAACCCATTGGGTATCGCTCTTCATGCGGGAATTATCCAACAGACCCACTTTATTTTTATAGTTCTGAATATTGGAGATTAACGAGTTAAATCCAATATCCAGATAGGCATAAATACCGGTTGAACGGCGCTCTTCCGTGACCAGCGCAAAACCATGGTTAATGGCTTCATTGGCGCTGTGGTTATTAATTTTTTTGCCGTGGAGCGTAATCGTACCCGATGATTTTTCACGAATACCAAAAAGGGTTTCAACGATATCCGTGCGTTTTGCGCCGACTAAACCGGCAATACCGAGGATTTCCCCTTTATGCAGATCAAAAGAGATATCACGAATTGACGGTTGACGTAACGACGTCAGATTGCGTACTTCAAGAATCACTTCACCAGGCGTGTTCTCTTTGTCCGGGAAACGTTGGTTCAGCGAACGTCCCACCATCATGGCGATGATCTTATCCATATCCAGCCCTTCAAGCGGCTGGGTGGCAATCCACTGGCCATCACGCAGGACGGTGATTTCATCGCACAACTGGAAGATTTCTTCCATCTTGTGAGAAATATATACGATACCGCAGCCACGTTCTTTCAGCTTACGGATGATGGTGAACAGATGATTAACCTCTTTTTCGGTTAACGATGAGGTCGGTTCATCCATGATGACGATTTTGGCGTCATACGAAAATGCTTTGGCAATTTCTATCATCTGCATTTGTGAAACCGATAACGTACCGACACGCGCACGCGGATCGATATCAATATCCAGCTCATCAAATATCGCTTTGGTATCACGGTACATTTTATCCTGGTCGACAAACATCCCTTTGGTGGGATAACGCCCCAGCCACATGTTGTCCATCACAGAACGTTGTAAAACCAGGTTTAATTCCTGGTGTACCATTGAAATACCGTTTTCAAGCGCTTCTTTAGCAGAATGAAAATCGATTTCTTTACCCTGAAATAAAATACTGCCGGAATCTTTTTGATAGATCCCAAAAAGACATTTTAATAATGTCGACTTTCCAGCACCATTCTCGCCCATCAAGGCATGAATAGAATGTGGGCGGACTTTTAAATTAACATTATCAAGAGCCTTAACGCCCGGAAAGGACTTGTTGATGCCGCTCATTTCCAACAAGTATTCGCCTGACGACTGAGTATTAGTGCTGACCATAATTATACCTTGTTGGCCTTGCAAAGCGTGTTATTAAGGGCGCAACCAAATTGCGCCCACAGACGGAGTATTTATTTGTTAGTGAACTCTGCCAGATTATCTTTATCGACGCCGACGTAAGGAATACGAACGATTTTATTCTCGATTTTCCAGGTCGTGCCATCCGCTGCGCCTTTGCCGGCTGCCAGGTTTTTCGCCAGATCGAAAGTCGCTTTCGCCTGGTTGTTAGCATCGTTCAGCACGGTACCGGCCATTGCGCCAGATTTAACCAGTGCCAGTGCTTCTGGCAATGCATCCACGCCAAATACCGGTACGCTGGTTTTGTTGTGTGCTTTCAGCGCTTCTATCGCACCCATTGCCATAGCGTCGTTGTTCGCGATAACGACTTCAATTTTGTTAGCATTTGGACCGGACATCCACGCATCAACTTTATCTTTCGCCTGAGCGGTATCCCACATAGCGGTATCTAACTGCAACTGCTCAGTTTTAATGCCCTTGTCGTTCAGCTCTTTAATCACGTAGGTGGTACGTGCTTCAGCATCCGGGTGTCCCGGCTCGCCTTTCAGCAGAACAAACTGAATTTTACCGTCTTTGTTCAGGTCCCAGTTCGGGTTTGCCGCCCAGTGCTTAGCAATCAAATCGCCCTGAATGATGCCGGATTCTTTGGAGTCAGTACCGACGTAGAAGGCTTTGTCATAGCTGTCCAGCGCTTTACGAGAAGGCTCTTTGTTGAAGAACACGATAGGAACGTTCTGACCGCGTGCTTTCTCAATGACCGTGCCCGCTGCTGCCGGGTCAACTAGGTTGATCGCCAGAGCTTTCACGCCTTTTGCCAGCAACACATCAATCTGATCGTTTTGTTTAGACTGATCGTTCTGGGAGTCATTCATCAGCAGCTGTACATCTGGCGCCGTTTTGGCATCTTTTTCGATTGCTTTACGTACCACAGACATAAAGTTATCGTCATACTTATAAATCGTCACACCAATACGGGTATCAGCAGCGTGCGCAGCCGCACCGAATAACATGCTTGCCATTACAGCAGACAGGGTCAACACCTTCTTATTCATGGTATCTCCGGTTTTATTATGCAGGGTAGTACTTGAGATAAATGCTCGGCGGGACAGAACGTTACTAAACTGTTACTGAACGCCGAAGCTCACTTTTAAAAATATTTCTTCCGTGTCTGGCAACGCTCCAAAAACAGGCTTTAATTGTTGTTTAAGACGCCCACACCTCGATGAAAGTGATTATTCACCGTTACATAGTAGTTACAGCGCAACAAACAGTGTCATCATAGCTATCGCATTGTTAAGATACTGTGAATTTACTCACAGATTGAAAGCGGTTACATCAGGTGACATTATCAGTTAGTGATCGGTGCCGCATTCTGTCGCAACGCCACAGAATGACGTCGCACCAGTGTCGGCATAAAACAGTGCGTTGCCGCCGGATCCAGCGTACCCGCCGCCCCTTGTAGCGCAAGCTCTGTCGCCATTTTCGCCATTGACGCAATGGGGTAGCGCACGGTGGTCAGTTGAGGGTCAGTGTAACGGGCAATCGGGATATCATCGAAACCAATGATAGACAGGTGTAATGGAATGGCGATGCCGTTGTCTTTTAACGCCGTCAGCGCTCCGGCAGCCATGTTGTCGTTGTAGGCAAAAACCGCCGTCAGCTGCAAATTGCGCCCCAACAACTCCACCATGGCTGATTCGCCCCCCGGCATATCCGGTGAACCGGTACCTACCCAGCTTTCCGCCGGCGTAATACCGTGTTCCTGCAACGCGCTCATCCAGCCCTCTTTGCGCATCGCATCATCTTCAATTCGGTGGCTTGACGCCAGGTAGCCAATACGTTGATGACCGTTATTGAGCAGCATGCGGGTGGCCATTTTAGCTCCGCTGATATTGTCCAGGCAGACACAGCGATGGGCGTAACCCGGCACAATGCGATTGATGAGCACCATGCCCGGGATGTGTTCCATAAACTCGCCTAGCTCGCGATCGCTCAGCGCTTTTGAGTGGACAATCAAGGCATTACAACGTTGGCGGATCAGGACTTCGATGGCATGACGTTCCTTTTCAGCTTCATGATAACTGTTGCCAATCAGCACATATTTCTGGTGCTGCTGAGCCACCAGATCCACGGCTTTCACCAATGCACCAAAAAACGAATCTGATACATCCATCACCACGACCCCAATGGTGTCGCTCACCTGCGTCGCCAGCGCTTGCGCATTGGCATTGGGTCGATAGCCTAACTGTGTCACAGCCTTCATTACCGCTTCACGGGTGTCAGGACTCACCAACGCACTGTTATTCAGTACGCGGGAAACCGTCGCTACAGAAACGCCAGACTGCCGTGCCACATCACGTATGGTTACCATATTCACTGCCCTGTTTAAGATTGCGGTTGCCCACGGACACCCCAGGCTGTGTATTTTGTCAGCACAAGGTACAGGACTGCGTGAGTCATGTCACAGGAATGAAAACGGTTACATCCATTTTGTTAATGAATGTGATCCAGATCGTTATCTGGATGTTCGCGGCAATGATGTCCCTGAAGCACGCAGGGTTAATTGACGCCATAGCCACTCCACCGGGCCCTGCCGGTAAAAATGCAGCCAAATGACGGAGAAAAGCAGGTTAACAGCCCAGACGGGAATAACGAAAAACAGCAGCGTCAGCCGGTCGAATTGCATAAACAAACCGAACTGATAAAACACCGTGGTGCAGATAAGCGTCTGCAGCAGATAATTAGTCAGTGCCATGCGTCCTACGCAGGCAATAGCGATAACAATCTTAACGCGATTCAGTTGCGGCCAGAAACCAAACAACAATGCAGCGTAGCCGATGGTCTGAAACGGCGCGCTCAGTTCACGCGGGGCTTGTAGCAGGAAAGCACACCAGCGGTACGCCCAGTCGAGATGCCACTGCAGCATAATCGCAGGCAGATTGATTGCCATACCGGTCACCACCAACAGCATGCCTGAACGTCGATAATGCGACAAACTGTACTGCCCTTTCAGCCAGCCATTGCGCATTAATGCGGCACCCAACAGCATCATCCCCGCCAGTTGCCAACCGTACTGCGCCCCCAGCGCCAGCAGGCTGTTTGACAGCATATCCACGCGGTTACTCACCGCTTCCATGCCGCCATTAATCTTCCAGTACTTTTCATACAGCAACGCGGAGGCATCCGGTGTCCAGGCGCGACTGGTTTCCCCCCCAGAAATCGAACCCAGCAGCAGCAGTACGCCGATCCCCACCAGATACAGCAGAGCACCGGTGTTAAACAGGCTTTTTACCGATGGGGCATCACGAATCAGCCGCCAGCCGATCAGGCCGATTAAGCCATACGCCAGCAGGATATCGCCATCCCAGAATAGTAAGCCGTGAATAAACCCCAGTAAGACCAGCAGCGTGAGTCGCGACTGAATCCAGCGTTTTCCGCGTGGCAGCAGCATTTGCAGGCCCGCGCCGAAGAGCAGAGCGAACAGCGTGAGGAATTTCACCTGCGCGAAGAGATCGAGCACCGCCCAGGTCCAGGCATCCGATAAAGTAATGCTGCCAGACCAGGCCGGGTTGAGATATGCCGCCTTTGGCAAACCAAAGGCGCTGATATTGAGAAGCAGGATCCCGAGGATGGCAACGCCACGAATAAAATCCAGCGTGACATTACGCTCCATGGTCCTGCCCTTGTCAGTTGTGGTGACGTACAGCGCGCAGGAATTCCTGACGCGTATTCTGGCTGGATTTAAATAATCCGCCCAGTGAGGTGGTCGTAGTGGCGCTGGTCGCATCGCGAATACCGCGCGCTTTCACACAGTAATGCACCGCATCAATCGACACCGCCACATTATTGGTTCCCAGCAGGGTTTGCAGTGCAGTCAGGATTTGTTGGGTCAGACGCTCCTGCACCTGCGGACGCTGGGCAAAGAATTGCACTATACGGTTAATCTTCGACAAACCAATCACGGATTCTTTCGGGATATACGCCACCGTCGCTTTGCCATCGATAGTGACAAAGTGATGTTCGCAGGTGCTGGTCAGCGTGATATCACGAACGGTGACCATTTCATCAACCTTCATTTTGTTTTCAATGACGGTGATTTTGGGAAAATTGGCGTAATCGAGACCGGAAAAAATCTCATCGACATACATTTTTGCGATGCGATGCGGCGTTTCCATCAGGCTGTCATCGCTCAAATCGAGATTGAGCAATTGCATAATCTCGGTCATATGGCCGGAGATAAGACGTTTGCGCGTTTCGTTATCCATCTCTTGCACGGGCGGGCGCAGCGGTGTTTCGAGACCACGCGCAACCAGCGCTTCATGAACCAGGGCCGCTTCTTTACTGAGTGATGACATTTATTCTTCTCCTGCAGGTGTGGCGCCTCTGCCCTGCGTGGGGCAAAGTTTTTAGGCTGTGTCACAGCCAGAACATTGTGCGTGAGGCTGCGCACATAATCCAGTATTCACCGCGATAATTATTGAAATTGGCACCGCCTTTCAGCGTGTGGCTTTCATGCACCGCTCGATCGGGTCGATACGGAGTGTTAACGCGAGGTTATATAGATGATGATGTATGTTTGCCCATTGCGGAAGTGAAAGTTACTCACGGCATCATGAATTATCTGTATTATGGTGAATTCGCAAACATATTCAGATTCAACACAACAAGGAGCCGTGCATGGAAATGCTCGAAGAGCACCGCTGTTTTGAAGGCTGGCAGCAACGCTGGCGTCATGATTCCGCCACCTTAAATTGCACCATGACCTTCAGCATTTTTCTCCCACCACCGCGCGAAAATACGCCGCCTCCGGTACTGTACTGGCTGTCGGGCCTGACCTGTAATGATGAAAACTTTACCACCAAAGCGGGTGCGCAGCGCATTGCAGCTGAGTTGGGTATCGTACTGGTGATGCCGGATACCAGCCCACGCGGTGAACACGTTGCGAACGATGACGGGTACGATTTAGGCCAGGGCGCCGGCTTTTATCTCAATGCTACCCAGGCTCCCTGGGCCACGCATTTCCGCATGTATGATTATTTGCGGGATGAGCTGCCGCAGCTTATTCAAGCGCATTTTAACGTCAGCGAGCGCTGCGCCATCAGCGGACACTCGATGGGCGGTCACGGCGCACTGATTATGGCGCTGAAAAATCCCGGCAGATACACCAGCGTTTCCGCCTTTGCACCGATTGTTAACCCCTGTCGCGTGCCGTGGGGCGTGAAGGCGTTTAGCGCCTATCTGGGCGAGGATAAATCGACCTGGGCCGAATGGGACAGCTGCGCGTTAATGTTAGCCAGTAAACCGGAAGAGGCAATTCCAACGCTTATCGATCAGGGTGATAGCGATCAGTTCCTTGCCGATCAGCTCCAGCCCGCCGTACTGGCGGAGGTAGCCCGTCAGACCGCGTGGCCGATGACGTTACGTATCCAGCCAGGCTTTGATCACAGCTATTACTTTATTGCGTCGTTCATTGAAGATCACCTGCGCTTCCACGCGCAGTATCTGCTGAAGTAACCCCCCGAGGGCGCAAGCCCTCTTTGTTTCTCCATCATTCCTTCACTTTTTCTCCATTTTTATTTAACAGCTATCTCTTTGATTTTATAAACACTTCCCATAATACCACATCAAACACAAATGATTTCTATTATCATTTGTGTTTACAAAAATTCATACTTTTGTACAATCCCTCCGTTTCTTTACTGAAAAGAGTCCTTAAAAGACAAATGCATACAATTGTCATGGCCTTTCACATGACACGCAGTTAGATTCATTTAAATGGAATGATACAAATGACTATACCTCACGTTAAGGCCGTTGCTGCCGCAGTATGCGTCGCCAGCCTCCCATCACTCGTCTATGCCGCTGACCAGGATACCGTAGTGGTCACCGCGACCGGTTTCGAGCAAAAGATTCAGGATGCCCCCGCCTCTATTTCTGTGATCACCAAGCAGCAAATTGAGGATAAAGCCTACCGCGATGTCACCGATGCGCTCAAAGACGTGCCTGGCGTCGTCGTCACGGGTGGCGGTAGCAGCAGTGATATCAGCATCCGCGGGATGGCCTCGCAGTACACGCTCTTCCTGGTCAACGGTAAGCGGATCAGCACACGCGGCACGCGACCGAACAGCGATAACTCCGGCATTGAACAAGGCTGGCTGCCGCCGCTGGAATCCATTGAACGCATCGAAGTGATCCGTGGCCCCATGTCATCGCTGTACGGCTCCGATGCAATGGGCGGGGTGATTAACGTGATCACCAAAAAGGTATCGAATACCAAAGGCTGGAGTGGTTCTCTACATGGTGACGCCACCTTCCAGGAAGACCGTGACTCCGGCGATATTTACCAGACTAACGCCTATGCGTCCGGGCCGCTGATTGACGGATTACTCGGCGCAAAAGTCACCGGGTTATTCTCTCACCGTGCCGAAGATGAAATCGTCAATGGTTATAACGAACAGCGTATGCGTAATGGGGGATTAACCCTGAACCTTACGCCGGATGATAAAAACGACATTGACTTCGATTACGCCCGTGAACTGCAGGATCGCGACAGTACGCCAGGTAAATCCACAGCAGAAGAAAGCTGTCGCAACGGAAGCTGTAAGCCAAACAGCAAAAGCGAAAACAAGTATGTGCACACGACCTATTCATTAACCCACAGCGGTTACTACGACGACTTCAACACCACCAGCTATATTCAGCAGGAAGAGACCGATAACCCGGGTCGTCAGATGAAGTCCTATAACACTATTTTTAACAATCAGAACCAGATTTTCCTCGGGGCACATACCCTGACGGCAGGCGGGCAGTACCGTTATGAAAAACTGCGCGATAACGGTAACCAGCTGGAAGCGGCAGACGGTCTGAACAAGCTGACCCGCTGGAGTTGGGCGCTGTTTGCTGAAGATGAATGGGCCGTAACCGATACCTTCACTCTGACCGGCGGCCTGCGTATGGATAAAGATGAAAACTACGGTGATAACTGGACACCACGCGGCTACGGCGTATGGCATCTCAGCGATCAATGGACCCTGAAAGGCGGCGTGTCTGCAGGTTACCGCGCGCCGGATCTGCGCCAGTCGTCAGCAAGCTGGGGACAGGTGACTGGCGGTGGTCGTCTGAACGGCATCATTGTGGGCAACCCGGATCTGAAACCGGAAAAGAGCCTGAGCGAAGAAATCGGCCTGCTGTGGGATAACGGCAACGACCTCAACGCGGGCGTGACGCTGTTCAACACCGACTTCAAAGACAAGATCACCGAAGTTCGCCGCTGTAACAGCAGCGCCGATCCGGCCTGTACCATCGGCGGAACCCACTATGATTTTGTCAGCGATCGCGTTAACGTCGATGAAGCCAATATGCGCGGCGTAGAATCCACCTTCGGCTGGAAAATCACCTCCGATCTCAACTGGACGGCAAACTACACGTTCACCGAATCTGAACAGAAAAGCGGTCAGTTCTCCGGTCAGCCGTTAAACAAAATGCCGAAGCATATGTTTAACACCACG
>NZ_SZWV01000038.1:69207-104565 GCF_005280945.1 Citrobacter sp. wls718 | reverse complement strand
GGACTGGCAGGCCACGCAGGATCTCGGTTTCTGGAGCCGTCTGAACCTGCGCGGGAAAACCTCTGAGTACCTGAGCCGTACGTCGATGGCTCAAGGGACACCGTCCTATACTCAAGTCGATGTTGGTGTGCGTTACTACGTGAGCAAGGATGTGCTGGCCACCGCTGGCGTGTACAACGTGCTGGATAAGCAAATCGATTACGAGACCTATGACACCATACTCGATGGTCGTCGTTACACGGTTGGCCTGACCTATAACTTCTAAGTTTGGCGCAATAAAAAACCCCGGCATTTACCCTGCCGGGGTTTTTTGTTATTTCCTGCCAAAATGCTTAAGACGATTTCTTCACGCGATCCGGGAATTGCATTTCGCTGTAACGCACGAAACGCGTCCCTCTGGTCAGCTTATAGCCGAACCAGATAATCAGGAACAGCGGAATACCAATATAGGTCGCCATCACGCCGCCCCAGTCAATGGTGTCTCTCAGGAACGCTTCGTAGTTTTGCCCCAGGGTGATTATCAGGCACAGCACGAACGCAAAGATCGGTCCCAGCGGGAAGAAGCCTGAACGATACGGCAGATCGTTTATATCACGCCCCTGCATCACATAACCGCGACGGAAGCGATAGTGGCTGATGGCAATCCCCAGCCAGGCGATAAAGCCCGTCATACCGGAGGTGTTCAGCAGCCACAGGTACACGGTCTGGTTGCCAAACATAGAGGTCAGGAAACACAAACCTGCCACCACCGTGGTCGCATACAGCGCATTACGCGGGACGCCGCCACGAGACAATTTGGCGAAAATACGCGGCGCTTTGCCGTCGCATGCCAGGGTGTAGAGCATGCGCGTTGAGGCATACATACCGGAGTTACCCGCCGACAGCACCGCGGTCAGGATCACAGCGTTCATTACCGCAGCCGCAGAAAGCAGGCCCGCGTGCTGGAAGACCAGCGTAAACGGACTGACGCTAATGTCTTTCACATCATTACGCAGCAGGCTTGGATCGGTATACGGAATAATCAGACTGATAATCAGGATCGCGAACACATAGAACAGCAGGATTCGCCAGAACACCTGACGCACCGCGCGCGGAATGTTCTTCTCGGGATCTTCAGATTCACCCGCCGCAATACCGATAAGCTCAGTACCCTGGAAGGAGAAGCCGACGATCATCGCCACACCAATCATGGCTGCAAAGCCACCGGCGAAAGGTGCATCTCCCGTAGTCCAGTTGCTCCAGCCCACCGGCTGAGCGCCTTTGAAGATGCCGAAAATCATCAGCACGCCAACCGCGATGAAGATAATAACGGTGGTGACTTTGATCAGCGAGAACCAGTACTCTGCTTCACCAAAACCGCGAACAGAGATGTAGTTCAGCAGGAAGATGACGCACAGGAACAGCGCACTCCAGATCCAGCCTGGCGTATCCGGGAACCACCAGCTCATCACCAACTGCGCAGCGACCAGGTCGACGGCAATGGTGACCGCCCAGTTGTACCAGTAGTTCCAGCCCAGCGCGAAGCCAAAGCCTTCTTCTACATAGTTCTGACCGTAAGTGGAGAACGAACCAGAAACCGGCATGTACGCTGCCAGTTCACCGAGACTGGTCATCAGGAAGTACACCATCAGGCCAATCAGAATATAGGAAAACAGCGCGCCGCCTGGACCCGCCGCAGAAATGGTTGCACCAGATGCAACGAAAAGACCCGTACCGATGGAACCGCCAATGGCAATCATCGTCAGGTGGCGCGCCTTCAGTTCACGACGTAGCGTGGGCGCTTCTGTGGTTTTAGTTTCGGAAACCATGGGAAAATGCTATCCATCCAAAAAATGAGGCGCGATTGTAGCAGACGAAATGGCATTCTTCCGGCACAAATACGCTGTTATAAGAGACCTTCATGACTGGCCGTGGATTATAAGTAAAGCCGAAAATAGTCGGCATGCTGCCTGAAAAAATATCTCCGCCCTACTGCTGGTCGCTGTAGCGTAAAAAGCGCAGCAGCGCATTGGAGAGATGTTTTTGACGGTGATGGACACGCCAAAGAGTACGGACCAAACGCGGTAACGGTACCGGCACTTCACTCAGCGTTCCCGCCTGTAGCTGCTCCTCAATCACCCGACGTGACAGGCAGCTAATCCCTAATCCATGACGCACAGCATGCTTAATGGCCTCGGAGTTACCCAACTCCATGGCCATCTGAAATCGCGGCAAATGAGATAACAGTAGGTAATCCACCAATTCACGCGTACCGGACCCGCGCTCACGCAGGATCCACGGTGAAGCCGCCAGTTGTTCCAGCGTAACGGGACCTTTTACCAGCGGTGACGTCGGTGCAGCAAACACCACCAGCTCATCCTCCAGCCAGGGTTCTGAGATGATTTCCGTACTGTGGCATGGCCCTTCTATCAGTCCAATGTCGACCCGGAAATCCAGTACGGCATTAATTACGTCCAGGCTGTTCCCCACGCTCAGTTCCAACGGCAGATCGGGAAAATCATGACGATAGTGGGCAATCATGGCAGGTAAAATGTAATTGCCGATGGTGCTGCTGGCATAGACGCGAATCGCCCCATTATCTTCCCGGAAAAGCTGTTCTATCTCGGCCGTTTGCTCAAGCAGCGCCAACGCACGGGGATAGAGTAAACGCCCGTGCTCATTGACCACCAGACGTTTACCTACGCGATCGAACAGCTGTACGCCAAGCTGGCCTTCTAAATCAGTCAGCGCTGCGCTCACTGCGGATTGCGACAATGACAGCATGACAGAGGCCTGGGTTGTCGAGCCACTTTTTAGTACCTCGGCAAACACTTCAAGTTGTCGCAGGGTGATATGCATGGTCGTTTTCCTCTAGATGGCCCGTGTTTACCACTTATTCAGATTAATTATAAATATATAATCAATTTTATTTTTAAACCACTTCACCTTACTATTTTCTCCAAGAAATCATTCCATTGACAGGAGGGGTTATGACCGAACTCGCCCTACAGAATCATCGACGTACAGTGTGGCATTTTATTCCGGGGCTTGCCCTGAGCGCAGTCATCACCGGAGCCGCGTTATGGGGTGGTTCTATCCCCGCGGTTGCGGGGGCCGGGTTCAGCGCCCTCACCTTAGCCATTTTACTGGGGATGGTCCTCGGCAACACCGTCTATCCGCACATCTGGAAAAGCTGTGACGGCGGCGTACTGTTTGCGAAACAACATTTATTGCGACTGGGGATCATCCTTTACGGCTTTCGTCTCACCTTCTCGCAGATTGCTGACGTTGGCGTCAGCGGGATTGTGATCGATGCGTTGACGCTGACCAGCACCTTTATGCTTGCCTGCTTCCTCGGCCAGAAGGTGTTTGGTCTGGACAAACACACCAGTTGGCTGATTGGCGCCGGGAGCAGCATTTGTGGTGCCGCGGCGGTACTGGCAACAGAGCCGGTCGTGAAAGCAGAAGCCAGTAAAGTGACGGTCGCTGTCGCCACCGTGGTCATCTTCGGTACCATTGCTATCTTCCTGTACCCGGCGATGTATCCGTTGCTTTCGCACTGGTTTAGCCCTGAAACCTATGGGATTTATATTGGGTCAACCATGCATGAAGTCGCACAGGTTGTTGCTGCCGGACATGCGATTAACCCGGATGCAGAAAACGCAGCCGTTATTGCCAAAATGCTGCGCGTCATGATGCTGGCTCCGTTCCTCATCCTGCTGGCAGCTCGTGTGAAACAACTGTCTCCGGCTAACGGCGGCGAAAAGAGCAAAATCACCATTCCGTGGTTTGCCATCCTGTTCATTGTGGTGGCGATATTTAACTCGTTCCACCTGCTGCCGCAGTCTGTGGTGAACATGCTGGTCACCCTCGATACCGTGCTGCTGGCAATGGCGATGGCCGCACTTGGGCTGACCACTCACGTCAGCGCGCTGAAAAAGGCCGGAGCCAAACCGTTACTGATGGCGCTGGTGCTGTTTGTCTGGCTGATTGTCGGTGGTGGTGCAATCAACGTTTTGATTCACAGCGTGATGGCATAATCAAACACGACTAACCCCCGTTGACCCGCTATACTCTCCCCTTTTGTATTTGAGTATGGCGGGTTTTTCCCGTCATATTTCGAGTTGCAGGCGCTGCTCAAAACGTATTGCGTTTTGTCCTGCAACTCGAACTATTTGGGGAATCAATTATGAAATATATTGGAGCGCACGTAAGCGCCGCTGGCGGTCTGGCCAATGCCGCTATTCGCGCCGCAGAAATCGATGCCACCGCATTCGCCCTGTTCACCAAAAATCAGCGCCAATGGCGCGCCGCGCCGTTGACTACTGACGTCATTGATGACTTCAAGTCGGCCTGCGAAAAGTATCACTTTAGCAGCGCACAAATTCTGCCTCACGACAGCTACCTGATTAACCTCGGCCACCCGGTCAGCGAGGCGCTGGAAAAATCACGCGATGCCTTTATTGATGAAATGCAGCGTTGCGAGCTGCTGGGATTATCCCTGCTTAACTTTCATCCGGGCAGCCATTTAATGCAGATCCCGGAAGACGAATGCCTGGCTCGCATTGCCGAGTCCATCAACATTGCCCTCGCGCAGACCCAGGGCGTAACCGCAGTTATTGAAAACACCGCCGGTCAGGGCAGCAATCTTGGCTTTAAGTTTGAGCATCTGGCCGCCATTATCGATGGCGTAGAAGATAAATCCCGCGTGGGCGTCTGCATTGATACCTGCCACGCCTTCGCCGCCGGATACGATCTGCGAAGCGCCGCCGAGTGTGAAAAGACCTTTGCCGAATTTGAACGTATTGTCGGCTTCAACTATTTACGTGGGATGCACCTGAACGATGCCAAAAGCACGTTTGGCAGCCGCGTTGACCGCCATCACAGCTTAGGTGAAGGCAATATCGGTCACGACGCCTTCCGCTGGATTATGCAGGATGACCGTTTTGACGGCATTCCGCTGGTGCTGGAAACCATCAATCCGGATATCTGGGCGGAAGAAATCGCCTGGCTGAAAGCGCAGCAAACCGATTCTGCCGCCGCCTGATCGGGTGGATTGAGTGAATAAAAAAGGGCCGAATCATCGGCCCTTTTGTGTCAGCAGCAGAAATTATGCTTTCGCCACCGCGTCCTCTTCTGGACGTTTCAGGAAGGCATAAGACAGACCCGCTACCAGCGTACCGGCAATAATCGCCAGCAGGTATCCTACTACCGGCGTAATCGCGCCAGGGATCAGCAGCACAAACAGGCCGCCGTGAGGCGCCATCAGCTTCGCACCCACCGCCATCGACAGTGCGCCAGTCAGCGCGCCACCGACGATACAGCATGGCAGCACACGCATCGGGTCACGGGCAGCGAACGGGATCGCCCCTTCGGTGATGAAGCACAGGCCCAGCACCAGAGCCGCTTTGCCCCCTTCACGCTGTGCGTTGTCGAATTTACGACGCGCCACCAGCGTAGCCAGACCCAGCGCCAGAGGGGGAACCATCCCCGCCGCCATAATAGCCGCCATCGGTGCATACGTCTGCGTACTGAGCAGGCCGACACCGAAAGCATACGCCGCTTTGTTGACCGGACCGCCCATGTCGGTACACATCATGCCGCCAAGAATCGCCCCAAGCAGCACTGCGTTCGCCGTTCCCATGGTTTGCAGCCAGTGGGTCAGGCTTTCCAGAATACCGGCAACCGGTTTACCAATCAGGTAAATCATTGCCAGCCCAACTACCAGGCTCGATAGCAGCGGAATGATCAGGATTGGTTTCAGCGCTTCCATACTTTGCGGCAGCTTCAGCTTGGTGCTGATGAGTTTCGCCACGTAACCGGCAAGGAAACCGGCGATAATCCCACCAATAAAGCCAGAACCGGTACTGACCGCCAGCATACCGCCGATAAGACCCGGCGTCAGACCAGGACGGTCAGCGATGGAAAATGCAATATAACCCGCCAGAACCGGCACCATGAGCGCAAAGGCTGAACCGCCGCCAATTTGCATCAACGCCGCAGCCAGTGTGCCCGGCTCTTCAAATGCTTTAATACCAAAAGCAAAAGACAGTGCAATACACAGACCACCGGCAACCACCATCGGCAGCATGTAAGACACGCCGGTCAGCAGGTGACGGTATGCACCTGCGCTCTCTTTCTTACCTTCTGTTGCTCCGGACTGCCCATTCCCTACAGGCTGGTACGGCGTCGCTTCGTCTACGGCTTTATCCAGCTCCTGCTTGGTTTTCTTCAGCGCCAGTCCGGTAGAGGTGCGGTACATCGGTTTTCCGGCAAATTTCGCCAGATCAACTTCAATATCCGCCGCCACAATCACCAGATCGGCCTGCGCCACCTCTTCCGGGGTAATCGCATTGCCTGCGCCTACTGAACCACGGGTTTCAACCTTCACCCACCAGTCGCGTTTTTTGGCTTCGGTTTCAATGGCTTCCGCCGCCATAAACGTATGCGCCACGCCGGTCGGACAGGCCGTTACCGCCACCACGCGTTTGGGGCCACTGCTAGCTACAGGCGCTGCCGCAACCGGTGCGCTGTAGGGTTTCGCATGACCTTTCGCTTCGCTCAGGAACAGTTCAGGATGCGCCACCGCACGGGAGATGTCTCCCAGCCAAACTTTTTTGCCGTTCAGCGCACTGTCGTTAGGGAGGGTGTCACCTAGGACAATCGCCATCTCTGCATCATTCGGATTATCGATAATATCCAGATGCGCTTTTTGTGCCGCCGCTCCAAGCAGGGTTTTCGCCATGTAAGCGCGAGCCTGGCCGAGATTAGCGTCAATAATCAGCAGCGTTTTCATTATGCCTCTCCTGCTGTCAGTTAAACGGTTTTAAGTCGACGCGCGCCATCATCGCGGCCAACTGAGGACGATCGGTAATGCCGACATTGCTTTGGCTTACCGCCAGGGCGGCAACGGCAGTCGCCAGACGCAGAGTGTGTTCGCTGGACTCACGCATCAGCAGGCCATAAATCAGACCGCCAACCATCGAATCCCCTGCACCTACGGTGCTGACCACCTCAACTGACGGCGGTTTAGCAATCCATTCGCCAGAAGCGTTAACCCACAATGCACCTTCCGCACCGAGGGAAATCACCACATGCGCAATACCCTGCTCACGCAGCGCATGCGCAGCTTCAATCACATCTTTCATTTCTGGCAGCTTACGGCCCGCCCAGATTTCCAGCTCACGACGGTTGGGTTTCACCAGCCATGGCGCCGCTTTCAAACCTGCAACCAGCGCTTCACGACTACTATCAAAGATAATGCATGGACACTGACTGCGCAGGCGCGTCATCCAGTCGGTGAAGGCTTCCGGACTCACGCCGGTTGGCAGACTGCCGCTGACGCAGACCATGTCGAATTGACCCAACCAGCTCAGGGAGTCATTCACAAAGCGTTCCCAGTCCGCCGGGGTGACTTCAAAACCGGAGAAATTGAAGTCAGAAACTTCACCGTCTTTTTCAGTCAGCTTGACGTTAATACGGGTACGCCCCTGCACCACCTGAAAACGGTTGGCAATCCCCAGTTCGCTGAACAACTGCTGAAAGCCATCCTGGTTATCTTTACCCAGAAAACCACCCACTGTGACGTCGATCCCCAGGTCTTTCAGTACCTTGGCAACGTTGATGCCTTTACCCGCGGCATGCAGGCCGGTCGTTTTTACCAGGTTCACTTCACCGCGTTCAATTTCTGGACAAAAGCCGACCAGGTCATAGGCTGGATTCAGGGTAATAGTTGCGACACGTCTGCTCATTATGCGCCCTCCCCAAGACCGGCTGCGATGGCCTCGCCAATCGCTTTCAGCGCCTGTTCAGCATCTTCGCCCTGGGCGGTAAAGCGCAGGTGATGTCCTTTCTTCACGCCCAGCGCCACAACTTTCATCAGACTGCGTCCATTTGCCGGTTTTCCGGTTCCATCAAGATTTGTCACGGTAATTTCACTGTTAAATTGTTTAATGGTATTCACCAGCATGGTGCCCGGACGGGCGTGTAAACCATGCTCATTGCGCACAACAAACTCTGCGCTCAGCACATCATCAGTTAACGCATCATCACTGGTCAGCAGGGCCAGTACGGTCGCTGCATCCGCTTTCAGCAAGCGGTCAGCTTTATTTTCCAGCAGCAAATCACTAAGGCGCTTGAGCACTGCCACGGGCTGATCGTCATTCATCGCGACGGTCACCAATAGCGCGGCCGTCTCGCCTTCTACGTCGAAGGCATTTACCGCTCGGCTGAGCGCAACTGCGCTTCGCAGATTGCCTTGAGCGCAATCATTCAGCCAAATCCCCTGGCCGAGGTTCAGCGGTTGCTCATTGATAGCCGTGGCAACAAAGTTAGCATCAACCGCACCCGCTTCTTTCAGACGCGCGGCATTCAGGGCTTGCAGCGTGACCAGCGAACCGGCGACCACGTCCAGCGACAGCATGTCGTTGTCGAGCTTGAGCTGTTCACTCTGCTTTTCACCCATCAGCAACGCGCGCAGTTCTTCTGCGGTGGTGGCGGATTTCAGCTGTTCAGCCACCGAATCATCGCTGAGTACGTGTGTCAGCTGACGCAGCAAACCCAGATGTTCGTCGGAGCTGGCCGCAATACCAATAGCCACATATGCAACCTGGTCTTCACCCCAGGTAATACCTTGCGGAAACTGGAATACCTGCACCCCGGTTTTCAACACCTGATCACGGGTGTCCGTGGTACCGTGAGGAATGGCAATACCGTTGCCGAGGAAAGTAGATGTTTGCTGCTCGCGCGCCAGCATGCCGTTGACGTAGCCTTCCGCCACGTTGCCAGCCTGCACTAACGCGGCAGCAACCTGGCGAATGGCCTCTTCTTTATTTCCGGCCTGTTCGCCCGGGTGAATATCCTGAACAGATAACTGGAACATGGTTCTCCTCTCCTGCTGAATTGAAACGATTCAGCTAACATGAGAAAAAAGGCGCCACCCAACTCCAACACTTAAGAAAAGATGACGCTGAAACGTTTCAAGAAGTTTTGCGCTTTCTGCTTCAGCACGCAAGTAAAGTTAGCAATTTGCTTGCTGAATTTAGATATAACGCACATTTTTTCTTCTGTGCATCAATAATTGCTGACATAGAAAGGAAGCTAAGTTATCGATTTCAGCATCGTCAGCAGACTGTTTTTAGAGACTGAAATGCTATTTTGATTTTTCATGCCGATTTTGATTTCGCGCCCTGTTTATTTTCTGACAGGCAGCGTAAACTCCGCGTCTCTTCACATCACAGATATTGAAACATGCATAACACCCCGGTAGCCGCCTCCCCCAAGTCGTTTGATTTAACGTCTTCGGCGTTCCTGCTTGTCGCTTTTCTTACGGGTATCGCCGGCGCATTGCAGACCCCTACGCTCAGCCTTTTTCTGACCGATGAAGTTCATGCCCGTCCGGGTATGGTCGGTTTCTTTTTTACCGGTAGCGCTGTCATCGGCATCCTGGTAAGCCAGTTTTTAGCTGGGCGTTCTGATAAGAAGGGCGATCGCAAAAATCTGATCGTTTTTTGCTGCGTACTGGGGATGCTGGCCTGTGTGCTGTTTGCCTGGAACCGTAACTATTTTATTTTGCTGTTTGTCGGCGTCTTCCTCAGTAGTTTTGGATCGACCGCTAACCCGCAAATGTTTGCCCTCGCCCGCGAACATGCTGACCGCACGGGCCGGGAAACCGTCATGTTCAGCTCTATTTTGCGTGCTCAGGTTTCGCTGGCATGGGTGATTGGCCCGCCGTTAGCTTACGCGCTGGCTATGGGTTTCAGCTTTACGGTGATGTATCTGAGTGCCGCCGTTGCGTTTATCGTCTGCGGCGTCATGGTGTGGTTGTTCTTACCGTCGATGAACAAAAATGCCGCCCTCGCCACGGGCGCGGTGGAAGCCCCGCGTCGTAACCGGCGCGATACGCTGTTGCTGTTCGCTATCTGTACATTAATGTGGGGCACCAACAGCCTGCACATCATTAATATGCCACTGTTTATCATCAACGAACTGCATCTGCCGGAAAAACTCGCAGGCATTATGATGGGCACCGCCGCCGGGCTGGAAATACCGACGATGCTCATTGCCGGATACTTTGCTAAACGTCTGGGCAAGCGTTTGTTGATGCGGATCGCCGTGGTCGCCGGTTTCTTCTTTTATGCCGGAATGCTGTTGGCGCATTCGCCGGTCATTCTGCTCAGCTTGCAGCTGCTGAACGCGATTTACATCGGTATCCTCGGCGGTATTGGCATGCTCTATTTCCAGGACTTAATGCCTGGACAGGCGGGTTCTGCAACCACTCTTTACACCAACACCATCCGCGTGGGCTGGATTATTGCCGGATCGCTGGCCGGTATTGCCGCTGAAATCTGGAACTACCATGCGGTGTTCTGGTTTGCGCTGGTGATGATTATCGCCACGGTCTTTTGCCTGGCGCGGATCAAAGACGTTTAAGGTGCGGTGAGCGCTTCAAGCTCAATAAGGTACACCATAGCCTGGCGCGTTGTCTGACCACACATTTCAGCGCTGGGCTGTAAGCCTGCACACACTTTTGGCCGCAGTGTGGAACCAAAAATTTTACAGCGCAGGAATTCATCAAGCTGAACGCATGGCGTATTGGCGGGCTTGCCCTCAGGCATGCCGGGGATGGGGCTGGAGATAGAAGGCGCAGTGCAACATGCGCCACAATCCGGACGGCATTCCATACAATATTCTCTTTAAGGTAAACCCGCGGATTGTGTAGGTAGCGAACAGTACCACCTTTTTTGCACCCGCAAAAGTGCGAATTCCGCTTGCCTGAATGACCCGGCGCGAGTAGTTTGACGCGATATTTTAGACACTCCTCACTACAGGATTTTTTCGATGCCAAGAGCGAACGAAATTAAAAAAGGTATGGTACTTAACTACAACGGCAAGCTGCTGATTGTAAAAGACATTGATATTCAATCACCGAGCGCACGTGGTGCAGCCACGCTGTACAAAATGCGTTTTTCTGATGTCCGTACCGGCCTAAAAGTCGAAGAGCGCTTCAAAGGCGACGATATTGTGGATACCGTCACCCTGAGCCGTCGTGGTGTTGATTTCTCTTACGTCGATGGCAACGAATATGTCTTTATGGATAAAGAAGACTATACCCCGTATACCTTCACCAAAGACCAGATCGAAGAAGAGTTGCTGTTTATCCCGGAAGGCGGAATGCCGGACATGCAGGTGCTGACCTGGGATGGCCAACTGCTGGCGCTTGAACTGCCGCAGACCGTAGACCTTGAGATCGTTGAAACCTCACCTGGCATTAAAGGTGCGTCAGCCAGTGCACGTAACAAGCCAGCCACCCTGACCACCGGCCTGGTGATCCTGGTTCCTGAGTATCTGAGTGCCGGTGAGAAAATCCGCATTCATATCGAAGAACGCCGTTATATGGGGCGTGCAGACTAACGTTCCTGCTAAGACACAGACTAAAAGGGACAGCGCACGCTGTCCCTTTGCTGTTTTCAGCGCTGACTGCTGAGATAAAAATCATCCATCAATAATGATTCCAGATACTGCTCATCCTCGCGCATAAAAAGCACGATGACATTAACCGCCTGAGGGTAAAAGCCCTCGCCGTCGCGATGCAGACAGCTATCCCGGAACAATGATGCCCAGCACATAATATGATGATGCAAAAAGTAATATTGCTCAGCGACGCTCTGCTCTTTGTC
This sequence comes from Citrobacter sp. wls718, assembly GCF_005280945.1. NCBI lineage: Bacteria > Pseudomonadati > Pseudomonadota > Gammaproteobacteria > Enterobacterales > Enterobacteriaceae > Citrobacter > Citrobacter sp. wls718. The sequence continues at coordinate 92,908 of NZ_SZWV01000038.1, read as the reverse complement.
TACCATTTTCGCCATTAACGCCAGCTGTACCGCAATATGATCGGCAGGTTCATTCTCCCGCGCAGCCAGCCCCTGTTCGACTAACAGCACATTCATTTGCCGTCGTTCTTCAGGTGCCGTCGTGTGCGGATAATGCCCTGCATAAGGAGACACGCTCTGTGGAGGGGCCAGCAAAAACAGTGAAGCAAAATCGGCCGCCAGCTCCAGTTGTCGGCATTCGCGCCGCAGCACCTGAGCCAGACTACGCGCTAACTTTTTGACGTCAGCAGCCAGTCCGGGGATCCCCGTCAGTGAGGTCATCCACTCCCGGCTCTCCTCGCTCTCAAGACGGGCTAATTGCTTCTCGTCCAGTTCACGAAACAGCAGTTGCGAAAACCACTGATATACTGCTGCACGCTGCTGATGAATGTGATTATGCGGCACTGGCCCCCTCCTCTTTCACTGTCTCAGGTCCACCGAAAGCGGTTACCTGCGGGGCCTTCTGCTGGAAGCGTTCAACCTCTACCAGCACGGAATGCGCGGAAGGGCCTTGCGCCAGCTGCGATGTTCCAATATCCGCACTCAGGACATTCGGATCGCCATAGGTGCATAGCGTCCCGGTTTTCCCGCCTTCCTGCGGGGAATACCACGCGCCCTCATGAATGCGGATCACGCCAGCGGGAAAATCGGCGCTAATCACTACGCCCGCCAGCACCTGACCTCGGGCGTTAAAGACGCGAGCAATATCTCCGGCTTTTAAACCGCGGGCGGTTGCATCCTGCTCGCTGATGTAGAGCGGTTCTCTGCCGGCCACCGCGTAGGTGTTACGAAACGCCTCGCTGGAGCATAACTGCGAGTGAAGACGCTTGTCCGGGTGACAGGATTGCAGATGCAGCGGATATTTATTCGTCTTGCCCTGATGGCTACGTTCAAACGGCTCCATCCACACCGGGTGTCCTGGACAATCTTCATATTGAAAACCCGCGATGGTTTTACTGTAGATTTCGATAAGCCCCGACGGGGTGCCTAACGGATTAAGATCGGGCTGGTCGCGGAACTCACCGTGGCGCACCCACGGCTGCCCCGCCGGATATTCAATATATCCGTCCCCTTTCCAGAAGGTATCAAAGTCCGGTAAGGTGACGCCGAGCGATGCGCCCATCTTCACGCCTTCGTCATAAAGCGCTTGTATCCACTGCATTTCATCGCGGTTTTCACGATATGCCACTTCTTTATCAAAGCGCTTACACAGCCCGGCAAATACGTCAAAGTCGTGACGTGCCTCATATTGCGGTTTGACCACCTGACGCAGCGCCATCAGCCCTTTATTCGAATGGGTACCAAACTGCTCAATGTCATTCCGCTCAAAGCGCGTAGTGACGGGCAGGACAATATCGGCAAAGCGACAGGATGCAGTCCATTGGTGATCTAATACCACGACGGTTTCCAGCTTCTTCCATGCCTCAATCATGCGGTTGCGATCCTGCTGCGCATGGAACGGATTGGCCGCGCTGTAGACGGCCATTTTGATATCAGGCCAGGTTAACGTTTCACCGTTGAAGGCAATTTTCTTACCCGGCGCAAGCAGGCAGTCGACGATACGCGAGGTGGGAATATGCGCCGATGCGCCACGAAAATCCGCTTTATATTTCGCCTCTGGGGGATTGTTAATACTTCCCAGCCCCGACAGCACAGGCCCGGCCGACGTTACCGTTCCACCGCCGTTGTAGTGCCAGCCAAATCCTACACCGCCGCCCGGTAAACCAATTTGTCCGACCATGCTCGCCAGCACCACCAGCATCCAGGGATACTGCTCTCCGTGGTGCATACGCTGGACGCACCAGCCGCCCATAAACTGCGTGCGACCTTTCACCAGCAGGCGGGCGAAGTCACGGATTTGTTCTGCGCTCAGGCCACAGATTTGGGCTGCCCATTCGGCGTTTTTCACCTGCTTGTCAGTCTCGCCCGTCAGGTACGGTAAAAACTGTTCAAAGCCGACGGTGTAATCGTTAATAAATGCCGTGTCGTACAGTTTTTCTTCATACAAGGTGTGCGCGAGCGCCAGCAGCAAAGCAACATCGGTTTGCGGTCGCAGCGCCAGTTGTTCAGCACCCAGATAGTTTTGCGATTTACTGCGCACCGGATCAACGCTGATGACGCGCATTTTGCCCTGTGCGACCGCCTCTTTAATCTGCTGCCAGTAGCCAAACGCTTCGTGGTCGGGTACCAGGAATTCTATCTGCAAATTCTTAATCGGATCGCAGCCCCACAACACGATGGTATGGGTATTCTCAATCACCAGCGGCAGCGAGGTTTGCTGCTCGTAGACTTCCAGCGAACCAATCACATGCGGCAAGATGACCTGTGCAGCCGCCGCCGAGTAGTCGCCAACGGTGGTGACATAGCTCCCGTGCAGGCCGAGCCCCCTGTCCATTGCGCCACCTGCTTTATGGTATTTGCCCACCATTTGCCAGTCGGCCAACCCGGTAAAGACACCGGAAGATCCGTAGTTTTTTTGCACCCGCTCCAGCTCTTCGTAAAACAGATCCAGCGCCCGATCCCAACTGACCCGCACAAAACGGTTATCACCGCGCTGGCTGCGGTCTGATTTTTCACGCTTACGTAACCAGTCCAGACGGACCATCGGGTAGCGGACTCGCGAAGGGTTGTAGACCACTTCACGTACTGCATTCAGCATATCGCACGGGTATTTGTCGTGTTTAAAGGGCCGGGTTTCGGTCCACTCGCCGTTGACCACTTTGGCTTCAAAAGCGCCGTAATGCGAGCCGGACTGGATCCACTGCTCAGGGTTTTCTCCTGCCGCCCATACCTTTGATATCAGCGGGTTCGGCGCCAGCGCACTGGCGGCACCTACCGCCAGCATACCGCTCAGAAAACGGCGACGGGACGGATTAAAATCGTGAATATCCATACATTATCCTCTTTATTATTGGGGGGCAGGCACATCGCTGGCGTGCGTCTGGAGGTATTTCAACAGCGTGCGTTCTTCCACCGGATTAAGCCGGTAATAGGTCGACATCGCTTTTAGTCCGGCAATCCAGCCATTGGCGGTATAACGGATGGTCGGCGGTGTGCTGTGGCAGGCGCTGCAGGTGGATTGCAGCATTTGTTCCGAGTATTCCCACACCGGTGCAATACTGGTGATAAGCCCCTGCGCGGAGGTCCATGCGGTCACGCTCACTTGCTGCCACTGCTGGTGCGAATCTGGGTCAACCTGGGTTTGCAGAATTTTTACGTTTGCCATCAGGGAATCATCAAGCACCGCGGAGAAAACGCGTTTGCCCATAAACTGCGTGATCACCCGCCCACGGCCTTTGCTTTCACGCCACCCCGTCACTTCCAACTGGACATTACTGCCCTCTTTTTTCAGCACTCTGACTTCGGTGGCCGGAAAAAGTAGCGCTTTACCGGCGGGGCTCCCAGCCGTTGCCGTCAGGGCTTTCTCGCCTAACGAAAACAGCGTGGTCGCCTCCGACGGCGTCTCTCCCTGGCGTTGGAGTTGCTTAAACCGATCGCGAAAACCGCTGCTCATATCAGGCTTGTGATGGGCAATACCTTTGTGACAGTCAATGCAGTTGCTGTCTTTCGCCGCCGCTGCGGTCATTTGTGCCGCTGCATTCGTCGATTGCTTGCCGTGATCCATCGCCTCATAGCTATGGCAGGATTTACAGGCCGCTGAATTATTGGCGCTCATTCGCGCCCATTCCCGCTGAGCAAGTTCTGCCCGCTTGGCGGTAAACTTTTCAGGCGTATTAATCGACGGTGAAATAAACGTATGGTAGAGATCGTTCAAGGCTTCCGTTTTGCGCAGAAGCGTCGGAACGATGCCTGGTGGAATATGGCAATCCTTACACTCGGCACGCACGCCGGAGGCATTGCGAAAATGTATGCTGGTCTGATATTCCTCCCCCACCGTACGCATCGAATGGCACGACAAACAAAACTCGGTGCTACTGGTGTAATGCACGCCTTGCCACGTTCCCCAAATGGCAAAGGCCATGGCAACGGCTCCACCGAATGCCCACCATAGTGCGTTCTTTCTCATCCACGACATATTTGGCTCCCTTATTTTAATAGCGACACGCTAAGGGATATTAAAAAAGGAGAATAGAGACACCGGCAGCAGAGTATAGGAACAGCGTTCACTCTATGAGGCGAGTCAAAATAGTTAAAAATGGAAACTCGTAATATGCGGCTATCGTTTTAATAAGGAATTTCTCATGCTGGCACTGTTTCTCAACAGAGAAAGCCGTACATCGCTGCAACTGCAGATCTTTCAATTTTATTTTCAGGCTATTCAGCGGGGGAATTTGCTGTGCGGGGACAAACTTCCTTCTATCCGCGAGCAGGCGCAGGCGCTGAACGTGGCCAAAATCACAGTCGTTATGGCGTATGAAAAATTGATGGCGGCAGGGTTGATTAAGAGCCGACAGGGTATTGGCTATGAAGTGATCTTCACTACACCAGTACGTACACCCGCGACACACATACCGTTAGCCCAGGGTTCACCGCCGGTAAAGCCTGAGCCTGCAGGCGTTTCCACCGATGTTTACGGTGAGATGGGACGGGATTTTTATTGCCGGATGGGCGTCCCCGATCCCAATGCCTTTCCCTGGTCAAGCTGGCGAAAATAGAATAATGCTCCCAGCGTACTAAAAGAGCAATTGTTTACCCGATATCATTCACCAAATGGATTATTTTCATTGCGTGAGCAAATGGTCAGATACCTTAATCTATCCCGGGGAATTAATACTCGCGCAGAAAACATCATTATTACCAACGGAATTCAGGAAGGGTTATCACTGCTCAGCCAAATATTTATTATTCATCACGCGGCAAGTCAGGAAAAAAAGTGTCATATTGTGACCGAATCCCCTTGTTATTCTGGAGCCTGGCATCTGTTTAATTACTACGGTGCCGACATTACGCCTATCGCGGTGGATAATCAGGGACTGTGCACGGATAAATTACCCGAATATGCAACCCAACTTTGTTACGTGACGCCCGCACATCAGTATCCGATGGGGAGCGTGCTTTCAGTGGAGCGGCGTCTGTCGTTGCTGACCTGGGCGCAGCGTGTCGGGGCGTACATTATCGAAGATGATTATGATGCCGTTTTTACGTACGGCGAAAATCCCCTCCCCGCGCTGAAAGCCATGGATTATCACGATCGGGTGATCTATATGGGGACATTCTCAAAAACGCTGGGGCCAGGTGCGCGTCTTGGCTATCTCATTTGCCCGGATGAACTGCTCCCGGCAGTGCAGAATATGAAAGCGTTAAACAACAACGGCAGCCAGTGGTTATTGCAGCAGTTTCTCGCTGAGTTAATGCAAAATCAGGTTTTTTATACCCACCTCGGCAAACTGGCCTGCAGCTACGCGTCCCGGCTCGCGCTTCTCCAGGACGGTCTTTCTGCGCTGTTCCCCGACGGAAAAATTGACGGCGCAACGGCGGGCCTGCATCTCTCGTTACACATCGATCGCTCGCCCGACGTCATCGCCTTGCTGCAACAGCGCTGCCTGCAGGCAGGTGTTCGCTTTGATACGTTACAGGACATTGAAAATGGTTCAGAAGAAATCTGGCGCAAGGAGAACAACGCCGGGGTGATGTTTTTCGGTTTTGGCGGGTTGCAGTTACCGCAGATCAACAAAGTGCTGAGAGTGCTGGAGCAGGCGTTAATTCAGCCCTGAAGGCAGAACAGGGATCGAGCGACTCGCCCAATCCCTGTTGATGCCATTACAGCAGATCGCGGAACTGCGTTTGTTTCAGCGCCAGCTCAACGCCACGAACTTCTGCCAGCCCTTTCAGACGACCAATTGCGGAGTAACCCGGATTGGTTTTCTTGTGCAGATCGTCCAGCATCTGATGCCCGTGATCCGGACGCATTGGGATAGGACGCAGATCGCCTGCCTTCTTACGACGCTGTTCTTCACGCAGGATCGCCGCCACCACAGAGACCATATCTACGTCGCCCTGCAGGTGAGCACCTTCATGGAAGGTTTTCGGGTTATCTTCACGGCAGGTCGAACGCAAATGCGTAAAGTGAATACGATCGCCAAAGGTTTCAATCATTTTCACCAGATCGTTATCCGCCCGTACACCGTAAGAACCGGTACACATGGTGAAGCCGTTATAGATGCTGTCTACTGTTTCTTTCAACCACTGCATATCCTCAATGGTGGAAACAATACGCGGCAGGCCGAGGATCGGGCGCGGCGGATCGTCAGGATGCACGGCCAGGCGCACGCCTGCTTCTTCAGCTACCGGCACAATTGCGCGCAGGAATACGGCCATATTATTACGCAGATCGTCTTTGCTGATACCGTCATACTCCGCCAGGCGCGCGCGAAACTTGTCCAGTGTATAACCTTCTTCTGCACCCGGCAGACCGGCGATAATATTGCGAGTCAGCTTCTCTACATCGGCTTCGCTCATGGCATTGAAATAGTCCAGAGCTTGACGCTGTTCTTCTGCGCTGTAATCCGCTTCCGCACCGGGGCGCTGCAGGATATGCAGCTCAAAGGCCGCAAAGGCAATTTGATCGAAGCGCAGGGCTTTAGAACCGTCCGGGAGCTGATATTCAAGGTCAGTGCGCGTCCAGTCGAGGATCGGCATGAAGTTATAGCACACGGTATCAATGCCGCAGGTCGCCAGATTACGGATACTCTGCTGATAATTGGCGATCCACGTTTGATACTGTCCAGACTGGGTTTTGATGTCTTCGTGAACGGGAATGCTTTCCACCACCGACCAGGTCAGCCCCTTTTCAGCCAAAATAGCCTGTCGCTTTTGAATCTCTTCTACCGGCCACACTTCACCATTAGGAATGTGGTGCAAGGCGGTCACAACACCGGTTGCGCCAGCCTGACGCACATCATCAAGCGATACCGGATCGTTAGGTCCGTACCAACGCCAGGTTTGTTCCATTGCTTCACCTCACAAGTTGTTATACCAAATTAAGTTAGTTGCATGACGACTACCATACAGGCATCGGGTGGATGATCAACTGAACGCCGATGATTGATTGATCCAGCTCACATTCCCCGGATAAATAAGGCACACCAATTTAACTTGCTGTCATATAACTTTATACTGCCATTGTTAATTAATGGTTAATCAGGTGTATTTAATGAAGACAATTGCCTCGGCTTCACTCCCAAAAAATGTACAGATGCCTCAGTACGATCGCCAACGCTTAACCTCGCGGATCGTACATTTGGGTTTCGGTGCTTTTCACCGTGCTCATCAAGCATTGTTGACCGATCGCGTACTCAATACGCAGGGAGGAAACTGGGGGATTTGTGAGATCAGCTTGTTCAGCGGCGATCGGCTGATGAGCCAGCTTCGTGAGCAGGAGCATCTGTATACCGTGTTAGAAAAAGGTGCTGACGGCAATCAACCGATAGTGATAGGTGCCGTTAACGAATGCCTGAACGCCACGCTGGATTCGCTGGCGGCCATTATTGAAAAATTCTGTGAACCGCAGGTGGCGATTGTGTCGTTAACCATCACGGAAAAAGGCTACTGTATTGATCCGTCCACCGGGTCGCTTGATGTCACAAACCCACGCATTATTCATGATTTGCAGTCGCCGGATGAACCGCACTCAGCGCCGGGCATTATCGTCGAAGCCCTGCATCGCCGACGCGAACGCGGATTACCGCCGTTTACCGTACTCTCGTGCGATAACATCCCGGACAACGGGCATGTGGTGAAAAACGCGATCCTGGGCATGGCGCAAAAACGTTCGCCTGAGCTGGCGACGTGGATACAACAGCAGGTCAGTTTTCCGGGCACCATGGTCGACAGAATTGTCCCTGCAGCAACCAACGAATCGCTGGAAGAAATTGCCCAAGCGCTGGGCATCGCTGACCCCTGTGGCATCAGCTGTGAGCCGTTTATCCAGTGGGTGATTGAAGACAATTTTGTCGCCGGCCGCCCGCAGTGGGAAACCGCCGGTGTCCAGATGGTTGATGACGTGCTGCCGTGGGAACAGATGAAACTGCGGATGCTAAACGGCAGTCACTCATTTCTGGCCTATCTTGGCTATCTGGCCGGGTTTCAGCACATCAGCGATTGCATGCAGGACAACGCCTTTCGTGAAGCGGCTTACCGTCTGATGATGACGGAGCAGGCCCCCACGCTGCACATCACTAACGTCGATCTAAATCAGTATGCCGAAAGCCTGCTGCAACGTTTTGCCAATCCAGCACTGAAGCATAAGACATGGCAAATCGCGATGGACGGCAGCCAAAAATTGCCGCAAAGAATGCTGGAAGGGATCCGCATACATTTATCACGGCAAAGCGACTGGCCTCTGCTGGCACTGGGCGTTGCGGGCTGGATGCGCTACGTGAGCGGCATTGATGATGCGGGTGCAGCCATTGATGTGCGCGATCCGTTGCGTGATAAGATCCGCGCGCTTGTCGAGCACAGTTCCCTATCAGAGCGCGTCAGCGCACTGCTTTCCCTGCGCGAGATTTTTGCCCCCGATCTGGTGCAGAATCCGCAATTCGTCGCAGCTATCGAGCAGGCTTGGCAGAATATTGCGCAATATGGCGCGCATCAGGCCGTCATGCAGACGTTAAAAAATTAACAATTTCTGCCATTCAGCGGGACGAAGCGCACCTTCGTCCTCTCTGCCCTTCTCTTTTTATCCTTTTTTCGCCAGGATTGTTGAACGCTATAACAGCATTTGATGATTCTGGAGCCAACGTGACCAAAACCAACCTCATTACCGGTTTTCTCGGCAGCGGTAAAACCACCTCTATTCTTCATTTACTCGCCAACAAAGATCCCGCTGAGAAGTGGGCTGTGCTGGTCAATGAGTTTGGCGAAGTCGGTATTGACGGCGCGCTGTTGGCCGACAGCGGCGCACTGCTAAAAGAGATCCCCGGAGGATGCATGTGTTGTGTTAACGGTTTGCCGATGCAGGTAGGCCTTAATACGTTACTGCGTCAGGGCAAACCCGACCGGTTACTGATCGAACCTACCGGCCTCGGGCATCCAAAACAGATTTTGGATTTACTCACCGCCCCGGTTTACGAACCGTGGATCGATCTGCGCGCGACACTCTGTATCCTTGACCCTCGCCTGCTGCTGGATGAAAAAAGCGTCGCCAATGAGAATTTCCGCGACCAGCTGGCCGCCGCTGACGTTATCGTCGCCAACAAAACCGATCGCGCTACGGCTGAAAGTGAACATGCCTTGCAAACCTGGTGGCAGCACTACGGCGGTCACCGTCAGTTGGTTCATGCCGACCATGGACACATTGACACGCAGTTACTGGATTTACCGCGTCTGAATCTGGCTGAGCTTCCCGCAAGTGCGGCACACGCCCACCAGCATGCCGACAAAAAAGGGCTGGCGGCACTGAGCCTGCCGGCACAGCAGCGCTGGCGTCGTAGTCTCAACAGCGGTCAGGGGCATCAGGCCTGCGGCTGGATTTTCGATGCGGACACCGTGTTCGATACCATCGGCCTGCTGGAATGGTCGCGTCTCGCGCCAGTAGGTCGCGTAAAAGGCGTCATGCGAATCAAGGAAGGATTGGTACGCATCAACCGTCAGGGTGATGACTGGCACATTGAGACCCAAAACGTCGCACCTCCGGACAGCCGTATTGAACTCATCTCGGACACCGAGACTGACTGGAACGCGTTACAGGGTGCATTGTTGAAGCTTCGTTTAGACGCTAACGCGTAAGGTTGCCTGCGATTTTGGCAATGGTGAACGACAATGAAAACCCGATACCCTTTTATTCTCCTGCTTAATATCGCAGGTCTGGCGCTGTTTCTGTCCTGGTATATTCCAGCCGGACATGGGTTCTGGTATTCCATCGATTTTGGTGTTTTCCATTTCTTCAACCAAAAACTGGTCGACAGCCCAATGTTCCTGTGGGTTGTCGCTATCACCAACAACCGCGCGTTTGACGGCTGCTCGCTGCTGGCAATGGGTGCCCTGATGCTGAGTTTTTGGCGCAAAGAAACCCCGGACGGTCGCCGCCGTATCATCGCAATTGGTCTGGTGATGCTGCTCACGGCGGTGGTATTAAATCAGTTAGGCCAGGCGCTTATTCCGGTTAAACGCGCCAGTCCAACGCTGATGCTGGATAATATTCATCGTGTCAGCGAGCTGCTGCATATTTCAACCAAAGATGCGTCAAGAGACAGCTTCCCGGGCGATCACGGCATGATGCTGCTTATTTTTTCCGCATTTATGCTGCGGTATTTCGGAAAAGTCGCAGGATTAATCGGCCTTATTATCGCTGTGGTTTTTGCCTTTCCTCGCGTAATGATTGGTGCTCACTGGCTTACTGATATCGTGGTCGGTTCGATGACCGTCGTTTTGATTGGCCTGCCCTGGTGGCTAATGACACCATTAAGCGACCGTTTGGTCACCCTGTTCACGAATTATCTCCCAGGTAAAAACAAACATTTTTTAAACAAATAACGCAGAGTAATTAACATCATCAGGGATACTTCTGATTCCCTGATGATATCTGACGATAATATCTCTTGCTGACTGTCATTCTCTTGTCATCTTATTCCTGTTGAAAATGAATGAATTGCGTGTTTTTCAGCCTAATTGTTCTTAATTTAGCCAATACCGTTTATTCACTTTCTGTATCAATTTTTCTTATAAGAAATCACGTAAAATCACTCGCAATGACTGTGGCGATCGGGTAACCTCGAACTCGTTTTGCCTCGCGAGATAATTATTCTCTTTACGAATAAATTTGTGCGTTCCACCACAGATTTGACTATAAAGAATTGTCTCATCGTGCGTAGGTAATTAGTCTCGTCACGTTTGGCATTTTTTATAACGATATTTATCGTTAAGGACTTCAAGGGAAAACAAACAACATGGTCAAATCTCAACCGATTTTGAGATATATCTTGCGGGGCATACCCGCGATAGCAGTTGCGGTTCTGCTTTCTGCATGTAGCACAACGAACACCGCCAAGAATATGCATTCTGAGACGCATGCTGTGGGCAATGGAGATAACTCTTCACTGCAAGCCTCTCAGGATGAATTTGAAAGTATGGTACGTAATATCGATGTTAAATCTCGTATTATGGACCAATACGCTGACTGGAAAGGCGTGCGTTACCGCCTTGGCGGCAGCACTAAGAAAGGGATTGATTGTTCAAGCTTTGTACAGCGTACATTCCGTGAACAATTTGGTTTAGAGCTTCCTCGCTCAACCTACGAACAACAGGAAACGGGTAAATCCGTTTCGCGCACCAATCTGCGCACCGGCGATCTGGTTCTGTTCCGTGCGGGCTCTACGGGCCGTCACGTCGGTATTTATATCGGTAACAACCAGTTTGTACATGCCTCGACCAGCAGCGGCGTTGTTATTTCCAGTATGAACGAGCCTTACTGGAAAAAGCGTTACAACGAAGCCCGCCGGGTTCTGAGTCGCAGTTAATTCGTTTGGCAGCTATCCCTTGGCTATCCTGATGAGACAAATCAAAAGCACTGCTTAGGCGGTGCTTTTTGCTTTTCTTTTACACAACAGAAAAATCTCACGATAAGCGTCAATCCAGGCTATAGTCTTACAAATTAAGCGGTTTAATAATAAGCAGTTACTGCAGGTAAACATAAAGAACTATGTTCAAACGTGCCTCTTCTTCCGGTCGGAAAATCCTGATCACCTGTATTTTAACGGGGCTCGTCGTCGCCTTACTCGTCAGCACACTGCAATTTTTCGTCTCGTGGCATAAACGAGAAGTGAAGTACGACACGCTGCTCTCCGATATACAGAATTACGTCAAAAGTTACTTCTCAGAACTCAAAACGACCACCGATGAACTACAACCCCTGGTCACTGACAGTTGCCAACAAGTTGCCACGAAACTAACCTCCAGCGCGGCCTTTAGCCTGAACGTACGGGCTTTTTTGCTGGTAAAAGACAGCATCGCATTTTGCTCTTCCGCAACGGGCCCCATGAACACCCCCATCCAGGAGCTGATGCCGTCGATTAATATCAACCACGATATCGATGTGGCCCTGCTCCCGGGTACGCCGATGGTGCCTGACAAACCCGCAATAATGATTTGGTATCGTCATCCTGCCTTGCCAAATAGCGGCGTATTTAGTTCACTGAACATTAATCTGGCCCCCTATCTTCTCTATACCGCCCGGCAAGATGATTTTGACGGTATTGCTATTATCGTGGGCAAGACGGCTATTTCGACATTCTCAGCTCACCTGATACCCATCTCCGATCTTCCTGATGCCTCAACCCCACGACAGGCGACGATTGACGGCCTGCCGGTGACCGTTCGATTGTACGCAGAAGAGTGGACGTATAACGATATCTGGTATTCCCTCATGCTGGGATGCATGGCTGGGATTATGGCGGCCCTGCTTGTCTGGTACTACATCTACACCCTCCGTTTACGGCCCGGGAAAGATATTCTGAACGCCATCAAGCACAATCAGTTTTATGTGGTCTACCAACCGGTCATGGAGATGCAAACGCTGGAGGTAAAAGGCGTAGAAGTATTATTACGCTGGCGTCATCCAACGACGGGCGAGATCCCACCTGATGCCTTTATTCATTACGCCGAATCGCAGCAAATGATTGTGCCACTCACGCAGCATCTCTTTAAGCTGGTGGCCAGCGATGCCCCTGCCCTGCAAAAAGTACTCCCCAAGGGCGCAAAATTGGGGATCAACATCGCGCCTTCACATTTGCATGGTGAGAGTTTCAAAGCAGATATTCAGGAACTGAGCGCCTCGTTACCCGCCAACTATTTTCAGGTGGTACTGGAAATCACCGAACGCGATATGCTCGATCAGCACGAAGCCACGAAAATTTTTGAATGGCTGCATGCTGCCGGGCTCGAAATTGCCATTGATGATTTCGGCACCGGCCATAGTGCCCTTATCTATCTGGAACGTTTTACGGTCGATTACCTGAAGATTGACCGTGGATTTATCAATGCCATTGGTACCGAGACGCTGACGTCGCCGGTACTGGATGCCGTGTTGACACTCTCCAGACGCCTCAATATGCTGACGGTTGCTGAAGGCGTAGAAACGCAGGAGCAGGCCCGGTGGCTGCGCGATCGCGGCGTGCATTTCTTCCAGGGTTACTGGGTCAGCCGTCCGTTAAAGCTGGCTGATTTCGTACGCTGGATGGCGAAGCCAGATATGCCAAAGTGGTGATCGCACAGTGCGATTCGTCGATACACTACGCTTACCGGAACCTCCCCGAGGCTCGGACATGAGGTCCATCGGCTGGTGGACAAGAAAAGGAAAAACCGTGCATAGGATTGTTCGCGTACTGCTGCTATTTTTCACCGTTATAGGTTTTAGCGCTCAGGCTCAGTCCATCAAAGAAAGCTATGCATTTTCTGTACTGGGTGAACCCAAGTATGCGTTCAATTTTACCCACTTCGACTATGTGAATCCCGCTGCCCCCAAAGGTGGGCAAATCACGCTCTCGTCCATCGGCACCTTCGATAATTTCAACCGCTACTCGATGCGAGGGAATCCCGGCGCCCGGACTGAATCACTTTACGATGCGCTGTTTACCACTTCCGATGATGAACCCGGTAGCTATTACCCGCTCATTGCCGACAGAGCCCGCTACGCGGACGACTATTCCTGGGTTGAAATCGCCATTAACCCGCGCGCGCGTTTTCACGATGGGTCGCCGATCACCGCCCGCGACGTTGCCTTTACCTTCCACAAATTTATGACCGAAGGCGTGCCGCAGTTTCGTCTGGTATACAAAGGGACCACCGTTAAAGCGATCGCCCCGTTAACCGTGCGAATTGAGTTAGCCAAACCGGGTAAAGAAGACATGCTCAGCCTGTTTTCATTACCGGTGATGCCTGAGAAATACTGGAAAGATCACAAGCTCAGCGACCCGTTATCCTCCCCACCCCTTGCCAGCGGACCTTACCGCATCACCCAATGGAAAATGGGGCAGTATATCGTCTACTCACGGGTCAAAGATTACTGGGCCGCTGACCTGCCGGTTAATCGTGGGCGCTGGAATTTTGATACCCTCCGTTACGACTATTACCTTGATGACAACGTGGCCTTTGAAGCATTTAAAGCCGGTGCATTTGACCTGCGTCTTGAGAACGATGCCAAAAACTGGGCAACACGTTATACCGGTAAGAACTTCACAAAACAGTACATCGTCAAAGCCGAACAAAAAAACGAGTCGGCGCAGGATACGCGCTGGTTAGCGTTTAACATCCAGCGTCCGGTGTTCAGCGACCGCCGTGTTCGTGAGGCGATCACGCTGGCCTTTGATTTTGAATGGATGAATAAGGCGTTGTTTTATAATGCCTGGAGCAGGACGACCAGCTATTTCCAGAACACCGAATATGCCGCCAAAAATTATCCCGACGCGGATGAGCTGGTGCTACTTGCACCGATGAAAAACGATCTGCCTCCCGAAGTCTTCAGCCAAATCTATCAGCCACCCACATCAAAAGGCGACGGTTACGATCGTGAAAACCTGCTGAAGGCCAGTGCTCTCCTGGACAAGGCCGGATGGGTATTGAAGGGGCAGCAGCGGGTCAACATCACCAGCGGCAAAGCGCTGACTTTTGAGCTGTTGCTCCCGGCAGGCAGTAACAGCCAATGGGTATTGCCGTTTCAGCATAACCTGCAGCGGCTGGGCATTACGATGAATATCCGCCAGGTCGATAACTCACAAATCACCAATCGCCTGCGCAGCCGCGACTATGACATGATGCCAAGGCTGTATCGCGCGATGCCGTGGCCCAGCTCGGATCTGCAAATTCTGTGGGCCTCCGAATATATTGATTCCAGCTATAACGCCCCCGGCGTGCAAAGCCCGGTCATTGATAAGCTGATTAGCCAGATCATTGCGGCGCAAGGTAATAAAGCAAAACTTATCCCGCTGGGACGCGCGCTGGACCGCGTGTTAACCTGGAATTATTACATGTTGCCGATGTGGTTTATGGCCGAAGATCGGCTGGCATGGTGGGACAAATTTTCGCAGCCTGCCGTTCGCCCGATTTACACCATCGGCGTGGACAACTGGTGGTATGACGTCAACAAAGCGGCCAAACTTCCCGCTGCCAGACGACAGGGAGAATAAATGGGCGCATATCTGATTCGACGTCTGCTGCTGGTGATCCCGACGCTCTGGGCCATCATTACCATCAACTTTTTTATCGTGCAGATTGCCCCAGGCGGCCCGGTCGAGCAGGCCGTCGCCGCCATTGAATTCGGGCAAAGTGGCGCACTGCCGGGCGCCGGTAGTGAGGGTGTGCGTGCCAGCCACGCGCAAACCGGCGTCGGGAACATCAGCGACAGCAATTATCGTGGTGGTCGCGGCCTGGATCCGGAAGTGATTGCTGAAATCACCCGCCGTTACGGATTCGATAAACCGATTCACGAACGTTATTTCAACATGCTCTGGAACTATATCCGCTTCGATTTTGGCGACAGCCTGTTTCGCAGCGCCTCGGTCCTGACATTAATCAAAGACAGCCTGCCCGTCTCCGTCACGCTGGGATTATGGAGTACGCTGATTATCTATCTGGTGTCGATTCCACTGGGGATCCGCAAAGCGGTGTACAACGGCAGCCGCTTTGACGTGTGGAGCAGCGCATTCATTATTATCGGCTACGCCATCCCCGCCTTCCTGTTTGCAATTTTATTGATCGTTTTCTTTGCCGGCGGCAGCTATTACGACCTTTTCCCGCTACGCGGTCTGGTTTCCGCCAATTTTGACGCTCTGCCCTGGTATCAAAAAATCACCGATTATCTGTGGCATATCACCCTGCCGGTGGTGGCTACGGTGGTGGGTGGATTTGCCGCACTGACGATGCTAACCAAAAACTCCTTTCTGGATGAGGTTCGCAAACAGTATGTCGTCACCGCGCGCGCTAAAGGCGTTAGTGAGAAAAACATTCTGCGCAAACACGTCTTTCGTAACGCCATGCTGTTGGTGATAGCCGGTTTCCCAGCCACCTTCATCAGTATGTTTTTCACCGGCTCACTGTTGATTGAAGTCATGTTCTCGCTGAACGGTCTGGGATTACTGGGCTATGAATCAACCGTGTCACGCGACTATCCGGTGATGTTTGGTACGCTTTATATCTTCACGCTGATCGGCCTCCTGCTCAATATCCTCAGTGATATTAGCTATACGCTGGTCGATCCGCGTATTGATTTCGAGGGACGCTAATGTCGCGCTTAAGCCCCGTCAATCAGGCCCGCTGGGCGCGTTTTCGCCACAATCGCCGTGGCTACTGGTCGCTGTGGATTTTTCTGCTGCTGTTCGGCTTAAGCCTGTGTTCCGAGCTGATTGCCAATGATAAGCCACTGCTGGTGCGCTATGACGGCAGCTGGTACTTTCCACTGGTCAAAAACTACAGTGAAAGCGATTTCGGCGGCCCGTTAGCCACCAAAGCAGATTATCAGGATCCGTGGCTGCAGCAGCGTCTGGAAAGCCAGGGATGGATCCTGTGGGCACCCGTGCGCTTTGGCGCCACCAGCATTAACTTTGCCACCGACACCCCCTTCCCTTCCCCGCCGTCCGCACAAAACTGGCTGGGCACCGATGCCAACGGCGGCGACGTACTGGCGCGCATCCTCTATGGGACCCGCATTTCCATCCTGTTTGGTTTGATGTTAACCCTGTGTTCCAGCATCATGGGCGTGATGGCCGGTGCGCTGCAGGGCTATTACGGCGGAAAGGTGGACCTGTGGGGGCAACGCTTCATTGAAGTCTGGTCCGGGATGCCGACGCTATTTTTGATAATCCTGCTCTCCAGCGTCGTCCAACCCAACTTCTGGTGGCTATTGGCCATTACGGTCGTGTTTGGCTGGATGAGCCTGGTCGGCGTGGTACGCGCAGAGTTTTTACGCACGCGAAACTTTGATTACATCCGCGCCGCACAGGCGCTCGGCGTGAGCGATCGCAGCATTATCCTGCGCCACATGCTGCCGAATGCGATGGTCGCCACGCTGACCTTTTTGCCGTTTATTTTATGTAGCTCAATTACCACACTGACCTCGCTGGATTTTCTGGGGTTCGGCTTACCGCTCGGCTCCCCGTCGCTCGGAGAACTGCTGTTGCAGGGAAAAAACAACTTACAGGCACCGTGGCTTGGGATCACCGCGTTCGTGTCGGTAGCCCTGTTATTATCGCTGCTGATCTTTATTGGTGAAGCGGTACGCGACGCATTTGATCCCAACAAGGCGGTATAAGATGACGCAACCTCTGTTAGCCATTGACAATTTATCGGTCGGTTTTCGTCAGCAGGGAACCGTACGTACCGTGGTGAACGAAATTTCATTGCACGTCGAAGCCGGGCAAACCCTGGCACTGGTGGGCGAGTCCGGCTCGGGTAAAAGCGTCACCGCACTCTCGATTTTACGTTTGCTCCCCACACCTCCAGCGGTCTATCTTGCCGGTGATATCCGCTTTCACGGTGAATCACTACTCCACGCCAGCGAACAAACGCTACGCGGCGTACGGGGGAATAAAATCGCCATGATTTTCCAGGAGCCGATGGTGTCGCTCAACCCGCTGCACACTCTGGAAAAACAGCTCTATGAAGTGTTGTCGCTGCATCGGGGGATGCGTCGGGAAGCCGCACGGGCAGAGATCTTGACCTGTCTGGATCGCGTCGGGATCCGTCAGGCCGCCAAGCGTCTGGCGGATTTCCCGCACCAGCTTTCCGGCGGAGAGCGTCAGCGCGTGATGATCGCCATGGCGCTGCTCACTCGCCCTGAACTGCTGATTGCCGACGAACCCACCACCGCACTGGATGTTTCCGTACAGGCACAAATCCTGCAACTGCTGCGCGAGCTACAACGCGAGCTGAATATGGGCCTGCTGTTCATCACCCATAATCTCAGTATCGTCAAAAAGTTAGCTGACACCGTTGCGGTGATGCAAAACGGTCAGTGCGTTGAACAAAACCGTGCCGGGCAACTGCTTTCTGCCCCCACCCATCCTTACACGCAGAAATTGCTCAACAGTGAACCTGCCGGCGATCCAGTGCCTTTACCCACCGGCCAACCCCCCTTGCTGGAAGTGGAGCAGCTTCGCGTCGCTTTCCCCATCCGTAAAGGGCTGCTTAAGCGCGTGGTGGACCATAACGTGGTGGTCAACAACGTCAGTTTTTCTCTGAAACCGGGAGAAACGCTGGGACTGGTTGGCGAATCAGGATCGGGGAAAAGTACCACCGGTCTGGCACTGCTGAGGCTCATCGCCTCACAAGGACGCATTGTATTCGATGGTCAGGCGCTGCATACCTTAAACCGCCGTCAACTGCTGCCGGTACGCCACCGCATTCAGGTTGTCTTTCAGGACCCTAACTCATCGTTGAACCCGCGCCTGAGCGTGTTACAGATTATTGAAGAGGGGTTACGCGTCCATCAACCCACGTTGTCTGCCGAGCAACGTGAAGCGCAGGTGAAAGCGGTAATGGCAGAAGTCGGCCTGGATAGCGACACGCGGCATCGTTACCCTGCCGAGTTTTCCGGTGGTCAGCGTCAACGTATTGCGATTGCCAGAGCACTGATTTTAAAACCATCGCTGATTATTCTGGATGAGCCGACATCGTCACTCGACAGGACCGTCCAGGCGCAAATCCTGACGTTGCTTAAGTCATTACAGCAAAAGCATCGCCTGGCCTACATCTTTATCAGCCACGATTTGCATGTTGTACGTGCGCTATGCCATCAGGTTATTGTGCTACGGCAAGGAGAGGTCGTGGAACAGGGGCAATGCGAGCACGTCTTCAACGCGCCACAACAAGCCTATACGCGTCAGCTGCTCGCGCTAAGCTGACGCTCAAAATGGGTTATTATTTGAAAAAGGTTCTGCGATAGCCACGCCGAAATTTTTCAGTCTGCAGGTCGCTGCAAATTCATCCTGACGATTGACGAACAGACACGGCTCCCCTTCACATTCCAGTACGGAACACGGAACTTCAATGTCGCTCAACGCCTGGCTGAGTTTATGCATTACCGACCACGCACTGTCACCGTCCGGACTGAGTAACTTGAGCGCCACCAGGCTATTCTCATTGCTCTGGCCGTTTTGCGGAATCGGTTCAACTTTTGAACCTGCGAAACCCACCGACCAACGATAGCACTGCGGCAGACGGTGAACGATTGAGAGTTGTAATGTCATCACTTTCTTTCCCTGGAAGTACAATTACTTCACAATTATTTTACATCAATATTAACACATCATTGACAATACGTCTTTAGACAGTTGGCAAACGTTTACACCCTGTCCGTATGCCACTTTCCGAACCCAATATTTAAATTTATTCAACGGTTCTGGCAGTTTTCCGGGCTATATGTACGCGTTTCTGCGATCTAACTCAACCTTTTTAACTACAATGATGTGACTTTTTACATAAATTGATTTTACATAAAATAAACATAACCAGGGGAATAGATAGATTAGCGGTTGATGTACATCAACTCCGGGGGGCAAATGCCCCCCAGGTTGTGTATTAGATCACCGTTTTTTTGGCTCGACTGGCATAGAGATAGAAGAGAATGGAACAGGACGCACAAAAGGCAATCGTCCAGATCATCGGCCAGGCCGAGTTAAAGGTCGCCAGTGACAGTAGCGCACCTACAATGGCACCGATGCCAAAGCGGAAGGTTCCCGCCAGCGACGACGCCGTGCCAGCCATATGCGGGAACTCATCGAGGATCACTGCCATCGCATTAGATGACACCATCGATACGCAACCAACAAACGCCGCAACACCGACCACCAGCGCCCAGAAGCCCAACCCGAACAGCGCGCTAAATACCATCCAGCCCGCCATCGCAAACTGGATCCACAGCCCGGTGCGGAACATATTCAATGCCCCAACCCGCCGTACAAAGCGGCTGTTAATAATGGTCATCACAAACAGGAAGACAATGTTCAGCGCAAAGTAATAGCCAAAGTTCTGCGGCGAAACATGGTTGATCTCAATGTAGACAAAGGGACCAGCGCTGAGAAACGAGAACATCCCGGCAAAACTAAATCCGCTGGCCAGCATATAGCTCAACACGCGCTTATGGCGAAACAGCGAGGCGAAATTGCCCATTGTGGTACGCAAACGAAACGGCTGGCGTCGCTCAACGGGCAAGGTCTCTTTGATCAAGGTGAAAATCATCACCGAAGCCAGAATTGCCGCCACGGCCAGGATCCAAAAGATGTAGTGCCAGCTTAACCATACCAGCACCCAGCCACCGACAATCGGCGCCAGCAGCGGCGCAATCGTCGTGACCAGCATGACGAAGGACATCATGCGTGAAAACTCTTCTTTCGGATAAATATCGCGCATCAGGGCGTTAATCACCACGCTCGCCGCCGCAGCCGCCAGGCCGTGGAAGAAACGCATAGTGATCAATTGATCGATAGTTTGTGCCAGCGCGCAGGCGACTGCCGCCGCCGCAAACACCAGCGTTCCCCCCAGAATCACCGGCTTACGCCCGATGCTGTCTGCCATAGGGCCGTAGATCAGTTGCCCCACTGCAAACCCCAAAATATAGGTACTGAGGGTCATTTGCGCACTGCCCGCAGGCACGCCAAACTGAGCAGAGATCACCGGCAGCGCCGGAAGATACATATCAATCGACAACGGCATTAACATGGCCAACAAGCCAAGGATAAAAACAATGGCAATTGAAGAGTTCTGCCGGGTGGTCACATTTAGCTCCTGAAATTAACGAGGGGTTACGTTAACGCTGGCGATTTCTTCTTCAGTCAAGGGGCGGTATTCGCCGGGCGCAAGATCGTCATCCAGTTTGATGGCGCCGATTCGCTCACGGTGCAGTTCCACAACATGGTTGCCAACGGCGGCAAACATACGCTTAACCTGATGATAGCGCCCTTCGCTAATGGTCAAGCGCACCTGGGTTGGCGTAATCACTTCCAGCACCGCCGGTTTTGTCAGATCTTTTTCGTTATGCAACTGTACACCACGGGTAAACTGTTCGGCGGTATCTTCCGCCACCGGCGACTCTAACGTCACCAGATAGGTTTTCTCACAATGGTGACGCGGGGAGGTGATGCGGTGTGACCACTGACCGTCATCGGTCATCAGTACCAGCCCGGTGGTGTCGATATCCAGACGCCCTGCCGCATGCAGCTTGTGGGCAACAGGTTCATCAAGGAAATAAAGCACTGTCGGATGATCCGGGTCTTCCGTGGAGCACACATAGCCCTGAGGCTTGTTGAGCATAAAATAGCGCGGGCCATTTTGCTGAGCCAGTGAATTACCGTCGTATTCGACGTCATGTTCTGGCAGCAGTTTAAAGGCGCTATTTCTGACGATTTCGCCATCGACGGTAACGCGGTTACCACGGATTTCACGCCCGGCAATAGCGCGGCTGACGCCGAGTTGCTGAGCGATAAATTTATCAAGTCGCATGAGTGTGATTTTGCCTGTAACAATACGGAAATCGAGCGTTATGCCCGAAAAGTGGAGCCGTTTTCCGCTCAGTATAGCGGGCTAACAACTTCCCTCAAGGGAAAAAGATTCGTGGCATACTATTCATTGTTATTGTTTACCCTAGTGAGACCATGACTTTTACACTTCGCCCTTACCAACAAGAAGCCGTGGATGCCACGCTCAACCATTTTCGCCACCACCGCACACCTGCGGTCATCGTCCTGCCAACCGGGGCCGGTAAAAGCCTGGTGATTGCTGAACTGGCGCGTGTGGCGCGTGGGCGCGTATTAGTGCTGGCGCATGTGAAGGAGTTGGTCGCACAGAATCATGCCAAATATTGTGCGTTGGGGCTGGAAGCCGATATCTTTGCCGCTGGCCTGAAGCGTAAAGAGAGCCACGGTAAAGTGGTTTTCGGCAGCGTACAGTCGGTGGCACGTAATCTGGAAGCGTTTCAGGGTGAATTTTCCCTGCTCATCGTCGACGAGTGCCATCGCATTGGTGACGACGAAGAGAGCCAGTATCAGCAAATTCTGACTCACCTGACCCACGTCAACCCTCACCTACGCCTGCTCGGACTGACCGCCACGCCTTTCCGCCTCGGTAAAGGCTGGATTTACCATTTTCATTATCACGGTATGGTGCGCGGCGATGAAAAAGCGCTTTTTCGCGACTGTATTTATGAGCTGCCGCTGCGCTACATGATTAAACACGGCTATCTGACGCCGCCAGAGCGCCTCGACATGCCGGTCGTCCAGTATGACTTCAGCCGCCTGCAAGCACAAAGTAACGGTCTGTTCAGCGAAGCTGACCTCAACCATGAGCTGAAAAAACAGCAGCGGATAACACCGCATATCATCAGCCAGATTGTTGAATTTGCCCAGACGCGTAAAGGCGTCATGATATTTGCGGCTACCGTGGAGCACGCGAAAGAGATTGTTGGTCTGCTGCCCGCAGACGATGCCGCACTGATCACCGGTGACACGCCTGGCGCAGAGCGAGATGTGTTGATTGAGGATTTCAAAGCCCAGCGCTTTCGCTATCTGGTCAACGTAGCGGTGCTGACCACCGGGTTTGACGCCCCACATGTCGATCTCATTGCGATCCTGCGCCCTACCGAGTCCGTTAGCCTGTATCAACAAATCGTCGGACGAGGGCTGCGTCTGGCGCCGGGAAAAACGGATTGTCTGATCCTCGACTACGCGGGTAATCCTCACGATCTGTATGCCCCGGAAGTGGGTGCGCCGAAGGGCAAAAGCGACAACGTTCCGGTACAGGTATTCTGCCCCGCCTGCGGGTTTGCTAACACCTTCTGGGGTAAGACCACAGCCGATGGCACGCTGATCGAACACTTTGGCCGTCGCTGTCAGGGTTGGTTTGAAGATGATGACGGTCACCGTGAACAATGTGACTTCCGCTTTCGTTTTAAAAACTGCCCACAGTGCAATGCTGAAAATGACATTGCCGCTCGCCGCTGTCGGGCATGCGATACCATACTGGTCGATCCGGACGATATGCTGAAAGCAGCGCTCAGGCTCAAAGATGCGCTGGTCCTGCGCTGCAGCGGTATGGTGTTACAAAACGGCCAGGATGAAAAAGGCGAATGGCTGAAGATTACCTATTATGACGAGGATGGCGCCGACGTCAGCGAACGATTTCGTTTGCACACCCCCGCTCAACGTACCGCTTTTGAACAGCTGTTTATTCGCCCGCACACCCGCACACCCGGCGTCCCTATACGCTGGATAACCGCCGCCGACATCCTGGCGCAGCAGGCGCTGTTACGCCATCCCGATTTTGTGGTCGCTCGCATGAAAGGTCAGTACTGGCAGGTTCGTGAAAAGGTCTTTGATTACGAAGGCCGCTTCCGACGGGCACATGAATTGCGCGGTTAATCGTACTTTTGATTGATGTACCCGTCATTTGAGGATAGAATCTCGCCCGCTTTTGCATACGCAAAGCAGATCACTTACCTGTTGCTGGGTCGCCTGTAGCAGGAATTATTAAAGAGAGATTTAAATGTTTACTATTAACGCTGAAGTACGTAAAGAGCAGGGTAAGGGTGCGAGCCGCCGCCTGCGTACCGCTAACAAGTTCCCGGCAATCATCTACGGTGGCGCAGAAGCCCCGATTGCTATCGAACTGGATCACGATTCAATCATGAACATGCAAGCTAAAGCTGAATTTTACAGCGAAGTTCTGACCATCGTTGTTGACGGTAAAGAAGTTAAAGTTAAAGCTCAGGCTGTACAGCGTCACGCTTTCAAGCCGAAGCTGA
>NZ_SZWV01000038.1:65482-69142 GCF_005280945.1 Citrobacter sp. wls718 | reverse complement strand
CCCCGCCTCGGCGGGGTTTTTTTATGTCATTTTTAACCGATGACAACGTATGACATGTGGCCGGATAAGGCATTTACGCCGCCATCCGGCATCATCCATGTTATTTCCCGCCAGAAGTCCGACGCTGCAACTGATCGCGCAGGTTAGGCGGCGTACCTTTAATGGTTAAGGTGTCCGTCGCCGGATCCCAGAAAATGCGTTCGCCCAGCAGCATGGCGTCGAAATTGATCGTTAACCCACCGCCGCTACCGGCAAACTTGGTTAACTGACGCAGCGTGCTGCGATCTGCCGGGAAGCTCTCTTCCAACTCATAGCCTTTATCCGCGGTAAATTCACTGAAGCTGACTTCGCTGACGCCGGAAAGTTCTTTTGACAGGGACTCCAGTTCAATCTCTTCACCAGCCTGAAGCTGCTCGTTACAGTAGCTATAAACCTGCTGACGCACGTTCTGGCGTTCAGCTTTATCCAGTTGAGCTTCGGCAGTGAAGTCGTCTACCGCCTGCAGCAGGCCACGGTTTTGCGCTTTCGCATTCAGTCCTTCGCTGGCCCCGAGGAAATCCATAAAGAAATCGGCAACTTTACGCCCTACCCTTCCTTTCAGGAACGTCAGATACCGCGTGGACTCCGGGTTGGTTTCCCACTCGGTTAAATCAATACGCGCCACGATATCAGCATGATTGATATCCAGATAGTGCGTCGGGTTGATATCCAGATTTTCATTCACGCGCATGCTGCTTAAGTTGTTCAGCACCGCCACCAGCAGATACTCTACCGCCAGGTAACGGTAATGACAGAACAGCACGATGCCGCCGTCAGCAAACGGATACTTCGCCAGCTCATCGCGCAGACGCCCGGTTGCGGCACGACTGAACGCCAGAAAATCCTCTTCGCCCTGACGCTGCAAACGCAGCGTTTGCGCCAGTTCGCTCTCTTCGCTAAACAGGCCATAGGCTTTATTCTTGGCGCTATATACCCGATGCAGCTCAGCCATCATCTCGACAACGGTCGCCGTCGGCTCCAGTAATGAATCGCGCAAGACCAGCTCAAGGTTCTGCTCATCACGCTTGATAAGCTGGTGCAGGGCAATCTGGTTGATATCCAGACTCATGATAAACTCTCCTTTAAGACCGGGCGGTATTCAACCACCTGCCGGGCAGTGACGCAATAGAAGATAAAAAAGCAGAAAAAAAACTGTCGCTACGGTAATATGTTGCCCTTTCATGAACAGACAGATTTCGATTTATGCCACAAATTTCCCGCTATAGTGACGAACACGTTGAACAATTGCTGAATGAAATGCTCAACGTACTGGAAAAACATAAGGCACCGACCGATCTTTCCCTGATGGTACTGGGAAACATGGTCACTAACCTTATCAATACAAGCGTCGCACCGGCCCAGCGCCAGGCGATTGCGAATTCATTTGCCCGCGCATTGCAGTCTTCGATAAACGACGACCAAGCGCACTAAGAGCCTGCTCCGGGGAAACGAACAACAGTTTATGGTAACTCATCGTCAACGCTACCGTGAGAAAGTCTCCCAGATGGTTAGCTGGGGACACTGGTTCGCCTTGTTCAACATTCTGTTGGCCATGGTGCTCGGTAGTCGTTACCTGTTTGTCGCCGACTGGCCGACAACGCTTGCAGGTCGTGTTTATTCTTATCTGAGCGTTGTCGGGCATTTTAGCTTCCTGGTGTTTGCCGCCTATTTGCTGATCCTGTTCCCCCTGACGTTTATCGTCATGTCCCAGAGGCTGATGCGATTCTTATCAGCCATCCTGGCGACCGTGGGCATGACGCTGCTGTTGATTGACAGCGAAGTGTTCACCCGTTTCCACCTGCATCTCAATCCGATTGTCTGGGAACTGGTCATTAACCCCGATCAGAACGAAACGGCGCGTGACTGGCAGCTGATGTTCATCAGCGTGCCGATTATTCTGCTAATAGAAATGTTGTTTGCGACCTGGAGCTGGCAAAAGCTGCGCAGCCTGACGCGTCGCCGTCATTTCGCGAAACCTTTAGCCGCTTTCTTTTTCGTATCGTTCATCGCATCGCATGTGGTGTACATCTGGGCGGACGCCAATTTCTATCGGCCGATCACTATGCAGCGCGCAAACCTGCCACTGTCTTACCCAATGACAGCGCGTAAGTTTCTGGAAAAACATGGTTTGCTGGATGCGCAAGAGTATCAGCGCCGCCTGATCGAACAAGGTAATCCGGAAGCGGTCTCCGTGCAGTATCCGCTTAGCGATTTACGCTATCGTGATATGGGTACCGGCCAGAACGTCCTGCTGATCACCGTAGACGGTCTGAACTACTCGCGCTTTGAAAAACAGATGCCAGCCCTGGCGGAATTTGCCGGGCAAAATATTTCCTTCACGCGCCATATGAGTTCCGGTAATACCTCCGATAACGGTATTTTTGGCCTGTTCTATGGCGTGTCGCCAAGCTATATGGACGGCATTCTGGCAAGCAGAACGCCTGCCGCGCTGATCTCTGCCCTGAATCAACAAGGTTATCAGTTAGGGTTATTCTCCTCTGATGGCTTTACCAGCCCGCTCTATCGCCAGGCGCTGCTGTCAGACTTCTCCATGCCAAGCGTGCAGACACAATCTGACGAACAAACGGCGAACCAATGGATCAACTGGCTGGGCCGCTACGCGCAGGAAGATAACCGCTGGTTCTCATGGGTCTCCTTTAACGGGACTAACATTGATGACAGCAACCAGAAGAACTTTGCTAAACGCTACGCCAACGCCGCTCAGGACGTAGATGCGAACATTAACCGCGTTCTGGGCGCCCTGCGTGATTCGGGTAAGCTCAACAACACGGTGGTGATTATTACCGCCGGTCGGGGTATCCCACTGTCGCAGGATGAGAATCGCTTCGACTGGTCGCGCGGTCATCTTCAGGTTTCACTGATAATTCACTGGCCGGGTACACCCGCTCAGCGCATTAATAGCCTGACCGATCATACCGACCTGATGACCACGCTGATGCAGCGACTACTGCACGTCAGCACACCGGCAAACGAATATTCGCAAGGCCAGGATTTGTTTAATGCCACGCGACGCCACTATTGGGTAACGGCCGCCGACAGCAGCACAATGGCGATTACCACTCCAGAAATGACGCTGGTGCTCAACAACAACGGTAATTACCAGACCTATGATTTGCGCGGCGAGAAGATTAAAGATCAGAAACCACAGCTGAGCTTACTGCTACAGGTTCTGACGGATGAGAAACGTTTTATTGCTAACTGATTAATTATAAATCAGTTAGTAAACCATCCTCTTGCAATCGTGGTGGAAAGCAGTAGTATTAGCGCCATAGTGTCGGCACGTAGCGCAGCCTGGTAGCGCACCGTCATGGGGTGTCGGGGGTCGGAGGTTCAAATCCTCTCGTGCCGACCAAAAACTCCTTTAAGAACCAGCCTTTACGGCTGGTTTTTTTATGCCTGTTTTCTGTACGGGGAAGCAATGGGGAATTATCGGGGAAAAACCCCGACGCAGGGCATCGACTACATTGCATAATTTCGGTACTCACATCACCGGGCAGTCATCAAACTCTGCAGTCCTGGCATTATTGATAATGTAAGTGATCACCCCGAATACAGTATGTGAAGAACTGTAGCTATCATCGTCTACTGGCAACTCCTCCC
>NZ_SZWV01000038.1:64554-65389 GCF_005280945.1 Citrobacter sp. wls718 | reverse complement strand
TATCAGCAGCGAGCCATCACAGGGCGACAGCGAAGAGTCGACGACAAGCAGCGCACCCTGCAGTATCCCTTCCCTGAAATGTGAACACGATGCCCGCATGAAATAAGTCGCAGCTGGCTGGCTAATTAGCTGCTGATCGAGGGAAATCTTTGTTTCAACATAATCACTGGCAGGTGACGGGAAGCCCATGGCTATAGTCCCCCATTTGGATTGAACAGCTGAAAGGTACGGTTTTCGCCTTCCTGCGTTGATACATCGCGGAACGTTGTCACATACCACTCGATCCATTCGTTGGCCTGCTTCATCGTCCAGTTCCAGTTAACCTTGCTCAGCTCCTGGACAAACCGCTGTGTGGTGACGGTCTTACGGCCATTCGGTTCCTGCTGTATCGAAGCATACCAGGCCATTTCAATATCGCTGCGTCGTGGCATCATTACGCCCTCTCTTGAATACCGGATAAAAACACAGTATAAATACTGTACATCCATCCAGTAAAGAGGTGATTCGTAATGTTTGTGGAACTCGTTTATGACAAAAGGAATTTTGATGATTTACCCGGTGCAAAGGACATCATTCTGGGGGAGTTAAGCAAAAGAGTACACCGCATCTTCCCTGACGCTGATGTTCGGGTTAAACCGATGATGACACTGCCGGCGATCAACACTGACGCCAGCAAGCATGAGAAGGAACTGATCAGTGCAGTAGTTCAGGAAATGTTTGAAGAGGCTGAATTCTGGTTAGTGAGTGAGTAAAGATTTTCAATGCCCGCCACAGTTACGTCTTGATTACGCTGTGGCGGATATTCATTTTCGTAAACGTTCCTATGCAGGCATTG
>NZ_SZWV01000038.1:44267-64219 GCF_005280945.1 Citrobacter sp. wls718 | reverse complement strand
ACCGTCTGACCACGGTGGTCGTCTATGTACTGCCATTTGCTGCCATAGAAGATGATCGCCGATCCATTCTTTGCTTTGGGCGGTTCAATATCCGTTGAATTGCCGGGCATGCTTACACCAACGTGAATGTATTCTTCTGTTTGACTCAAATATTCACCTGTTGCCGTATCATAATTGTAAGCAATTACATTTCCCGCAACGATAGCATATCCGTTTTCGAATACAGCATTCATTATTTAGCCCTCACAATAAAACCGATTGATACGTTTCGTGGTCGTGTTTCGGCGGCTGTTTGCGCTACACGCGATGCGTCGAAAGTGGACATTACAGCGGCGTTTCGCAACACAAAATCATTATTTCTCATGACGTTTCTTTGGTATACGTTGGTTTGAAAAGCCCCTGTAGCAACGTTAATATCTATGGCATATTGGCCTGATGTATCAGTAAATTCACCGAGGGTACCCGTGATGTTCTGCATGGCAAAACTCTGACTAGTCAAAAGGTTTCTCCCCACATCCACACCTCGACCGTCGTCCCAGATACGAACGAACTCCCCGCGAAAATCTGGCAACGTAAGACCAGGCCAGATTTTCGCAAGAACCGGATATGCAGTAGCAGTAAACGATGAGCCATTCATTTTTAAAAATGTCATCGGATTCCAGTCATCAACAATGCTATTTGGCATCTGGGTGTGCGGCCAGAAGAACGGGATACCGACTGGAGGGTTCCCAGTACCCAAACCAAGGTTTGAGAGAGCTGTCGACACCGCTGCTGCACCATCCGCTTTAATGTCAGCAAATGGGTTAGCACGACTCAAAAGCAGCGCCTTCAGGGCAGTCAGTAACTGGTTATGCTTTGATTTTTCCAGGTTAACGCCGGTTGCCTCGACCACTCCCGCCAGTTCTTCCTGCAACATGTCGAAATAGTCGTCATCCAAATCAGTGGCAGGCGTTCCTGTTTGCGGGTTACCACGGGTAAAGCCGTTCTTTCCCGCGCCGAATTTATCTTTCTGCGCAGTAGGTGTGTCAATGCGATGCATAATGTCTCCGGTTACGGATATTTGAATATTACGTAGGTATGGGACGGGCAAAGTTTATTGATAACGCACTCGGCAACTGTGTCGCCCCAGTAGCGAATGGGGGTTTCGCAATTGTCTGTACAGGTCATCCAGATTGCGTCTGTTGAAGCGGGCATATTTACCTGCCAGTAGTAACACCATTCAGTTGAATAGGTCGCATCAGTACACGACGACGTACACTTGAAAGGTCCCTTGTTATAGCGCGTGATTGTGGCGCCGGGCTTCCCCAGTGCAGCCAGTTGACGAAGATAGAAATCTTCGTTGATTCCTCCGGTAAGATTAACTTTTGCGTCCAGTCGCTGCTGTCTCTGCCTTAACGTCTGGGTTCCTGAAGGAATGCATTCATCAGGCAGACCGCAGCACCGCTCCCAGCGGTCAATAAGTTCTGTTGTGGTACGCGGATCAAGCTCCTGCATGAGTTCATCGCCACGCTGATGCACCCTGAGCAAAGAAGGAGCTACGCCGCTTATCGCAACATCGTCAACTGACCATGCCGGCCCTGGCGGAAGCAGCGCACTCAGTAACTGGACATAATCATCGTTACTCACGCCCACGTTATTACCCCCAGTACAGCCAGTTCATTTTTTGCGATTGCCGTATCAGCTGTTGGCGAAAGCAGCTTATGGCTGTACTCACCGGCCGCTATAGAAATCGCCTCGTTTGTACGGGACAGCTCAAGCGTTCCTTCCGGATAGCCGTCACGCAACAGGAATGAACGAAGCTCGGCCTCAACTGCGGCGCGTATTTCAGGGGTATCCGGATTCAGGTCAATGGTGTAATTGACCGTTTTTGGCGTTCCCTTAAATACATAGAGGTCAGAACCCGCTACGGGCGCCAGCGGTTCAATATGAGCCTGAGCTGCAGCCACTGTTGCATCATCAAGAATCGGGTTAATCAGGTCGCTGCTGGCAATCATAACGCCAACGGTTCCCGTCCCCATCCAGTGTCGATAAGTCCACGCGCGCGTTACGCCGGGTACTTCTTTTGCCCAGACGATATAATCTCCGTCAGCGCCGCCCTGCGGGGTCCAGTAGTAGCGCTCCAGAACACGGGCACGCCAGACCTCAAGGTCTTCAACATCAAAACCGCCAGTGATCGTATCGGCCATGCCGCCGGAAGGAAGTCCGTTAACTGGCGTAACCAGTGAGAGCGCCTCGCCATCATCCATATTTCCGGCCATACCTGTCACGCTACAGGTGACTGGCACACGAAGCACGCCACCGGCACTCGTTGCATCTACCTGTGCGATGTACTGGACGAGGTCGTCACGCTGAATGACCGATCCTGCACTCACCTTGAGCCCGTTCGTTACGCCATCCCATCGCATAAAACCTGATGCGGCCACGGCATCTTTCCTCGGACATCGTTTCATCGCAGCATGCCGATAAAGCCATGACTCATCGCACAGGTCAGGCAGCATATTCATCGCCAGATAATCGATATAGCCATAAACCGTATGCAGCGCCCCCGCATAAACTTTGGCCCTGACATCTTCATCCATGCGGCGAAGTTCATCATTGATGTCAAGCCGTGCAAAAAGGTCGGTGCGGATCATGCTGATGTTTTCGGCCAGCGATGGCCGCTGAAATTCACTGTCCGCCATTTGCAATCACACTCCAGAATTCGTTAAAAGAAATTGTTACCGGACCATCCCGGCGCCACAGAACAAGGCTGTTTCCCAGTTCATTGATACCGGTTCGCTGTATATCTATATCTATCCTGGACACAACACCGTCATCGAGCATCCACTGAAGGGATTCTCGGATATACGTTCGCACCGTGTTCACCAGCGCGTTTGTGAGCTTGCTCCGCTGTAAAAGCCATAGCTTTGACCCATAGCGATCGTTGGCCACTATCGGCCAGGTATCTCCCCACCACCCCATAGGTACATCAGCATTGTCGTCAGGGTCTGCGCGCCGGTGAGTGAAAAGCGAAATCACCACTGCGCGCGTAAGTGGGTCAAGTTGAGAACTGGCGCTAACCTGTTTTCCGTTTACCGTAAGCCAGAGTTCCATCACGCCCCCATTTGTTTATCAGGTGCATCGGTGTTATTGCCCAGCCCGTTTTCTCTGTGTTTATGCCCGTTATAAGCAACACGCATCGCTGACATTGTCTGGCCAGAAGTATCACAGAGGTCTTTGATCTGGCCGGTAACTTCCAGATCCATTTCAAAGCGGGCTTTAGGCGCATTTTTGAACATAATCACCTTGCCAGCACCATCAACAACAATCCCGGCACGTGTAAGCGTGACTGACTGCCCTTGGTCATCGTAGAGAGCGACCTCCCCCGTTTTGAGCCCCTTCATGCGATAGCGACGATCAGACACGGTGATCGCAACAGCGTGAGAACGGTCACCATCAGGAAACAAAACAACAGCCTCAGCACCCGCTTGTGCACGAGAAGTGAAGCCATAGGGTTCAAGGTGCTCAATACCCGCCTTTTGCTGCCCAGCCAGTAACTCAACATCTATCATCTGGCACTTAGAAGCCGCGTTGATACTCTTCACCACTGCACGGCCAATGAGGCTTAGCACCTGACGCTGAAGGTTCTGCATCGTTCCCATCAGAATGGATCCTCCTTCACTTTGCGTTTTTTACCACCCTTCGCTTTCTCGTCTTCCGGCTCCGGAAGATAAGCATCAGGCGGCCCGACACGCAGCTCTGTCATTGTGCCGTTATTGTCTTTGGTGAATGAGACTTCAGCGATGAGCAGTTCACGGTTATTGAACCCACAAACCGGGTCGTAAACGATGACGCGCTGGTTGGGTTGCCACAACGCCCCGTCACCCTGACGCCAGCCCCAGACCGCATAGGTGGTTTCATCAGTACGCGCAGCACGCTGGCGGGATTCGAATTCTGCACGGGCAATGCAGCTCGCACCTGTGGCCTGCCCTGTTTGCTGAACCGCCATCGGGCGATAACGCCCTATTGAGGCATCAGTGGTTTTTGCCCGTAACGCCGTTGTGGTGGCCACACCAAAGTCATCATCATTCCCCGCGCGCTGGCCGGAAACCTGATACGTTGAAAACCGCTCGCGAATACTCTTTTCGGTATCGCAGGAAAGGATGTTTTGCCCCAGTACCAGCGCAGTGCGCGCACGCGATGAGCCGATACCGCCAATAACCAGACGTCCTTTTGGATCGTCATAAGCCAGCGCCTGCTGCTGACCCAGCATTTTGTTCAGCACCTCAATAACCGTTTCACCATGATCGGGCTGAACGCCCGGAATAGCCGCTACCGGTGCGCCGGAATTGATGACCGAAATACCAAAAGGTTTTGCCAGAACTGACGCCACCTGAACCAGTGACTGCCCGTTGAACTGGGTTGGCTCTGCAGCACAATCGATGAGATCGGCGGTCAGGCTGCGACCGCTAATCCCGGTACTGACAGAACGCGCATCGTAGCGGACAGGTGTGGCTTCCACCCATCCGGTGACAACAAGGTCATCACCAATCAGCACCTCAACTTTATCCCCGTTTTTGACGCGGGGTTGAAGGGATACAGAGCCGTCCCCACCAGGCCATTCACGTGTAATTTCCACAGTGAAATCCCGTGCGATTCGTTCAATCCCTGCGCCGATACGCACGGACGTCCAGCCACCCCACTCGCGACCGTTAACCCTTAGCGTTACGTTGTCGTTCATCGTACGGGAACCCTCAGTGGTGACACCGGAACAAAGCCGGGATGGGCCACGGCGTTACGTCGGACAATGTCTGATTCACGCGACGCGTTATCAAACCAACTGGCGGCCAGCACCAGCGCAGGTAGTACGTCATCCGGCGTACGCTCAACCGTTTTTTGCGTCTGCGACAGGCGAGTTTTAATGTCAGTATTGAGGTCGGATTTCACGCGACGAAGCGCCAAAAATAAACGGTCATCCGTTGTTCGACCCAGCTCTTTATCAATGGCGGTATTCAGCGTATCGCGGATGTCCACCAGCTCATCCCATGAGGGAACATCGGCAAAGACAGTTTCTTCAGGCGCATTATTCAGCGCCGGGTGTGTCACAGAAGGCCATCCAGAGGATTGCTGAATTTGTTCCTTTGTCGCTATTGCAGGTGTTGGCAATGTTGTAACGGCGTAAACCGCCTCGCTTATGGCGGTTGTGCGTACTGCACTAGCAACATAATTACCCTGTTCCTTGCTGCTCTGTGTGCTTTTGCTGTCTGTTTTCCAGATGCCTCGCGGGGCCATATCTGATCCCAACGAAATCCCGGCAAACCCCTTAATCATTTTCATAACGTCGGAAGCATTTCCAGATAGTCTGTTCGCCGTGCGCCACACTTTCTGAATGGCTTCGACATATCCTTTTCCTGATGACGGAGGAGGAAGAAGAACAGAAATGTCGCCCTGCATAAGCCTCGCAGCGTCTGCAACATAGCTGTCGACCATCGACATGGAATCAGACACAAAGTCCAGGATACCAGTGGCGCGCTCAAGCACGTCACCCTGAGCGAAGTCAGGCAAACCATCCATGCCAAACTGGTCAAAGTTATCGCTGATACAGTCATCCAGTGCAGAACATGAGGACACCAGCGTATTCGCCGTGGCTGCGCCCGCCGTTGGATAGGAAAGCTCACCCGCTTCGACAAACTGCAGATCAAAGCGCACCATGCGCCCTTCGCTGCTCGTCGTGCTGACTTTAACTTCACCATCGACACAAACACTCGACTCGCCATAGGTCGGGTGAACAAGCGTTCCCGGCCCCGGTTTGTTGAGCGCTTCAATTAGTCTGTCGCGCTGATCGAAACAATCATCGCCTATGACATAGGCGGTGATATTTGGCCGGAAGGTGACCTTACCGAGATCTTCGGTGTAGGGTTTATCGCGGTTGGGGTATTCGTGTGTTTCAACTCTACGACCAACTGCTGCACCTTCGCCTTCGACCTTAAATGGTACGCCACGGAATGACGCATCCTGAAGCCTGTCTTTCCACGCCATAGAAACTCCGGACATAAAAAAACCCGCCGAAGCGGGCTTGTGCTAATGAATTAATTACTTCGTTAAGAAAAGTGCGTTTTGATAGTTTTTTTGTTGGCCGTCGATAAACTTCTTAATATTTTCGTGTGAAAAATCTTTGATGTATGAGCCTTTAACCATAGATATTTCTTGCTCATCCAGTGTTAATGTAAACAAAGGCTGATGTTCACTTGTATAACGTACCGCTGAGGTAACTTCCAGTTTGGCATCATCAATAACACTAATATTTTCTGCTGTTAGACGCTCATCATTTTTACTCTTCCCTGAATTAAGGGTCTTTAGTATCTCCGTTATTTTCGCATCCAATTCATTTGAAAAATCATCTGGGTTCCCATTGGATATCAAAACTTGTTCACCTTCTTTAAATATTAATCTGGCACTCAGCAATTTTTCCTCTTTGTATACATCACCTAATTTTACAGAGCCTCCAGCAAGGGGAATTACATGCTCATTCTTAAACGAAATGTTATCAGAGATGATAAGCGCAGAAAAAACAACCGACACACCAATTATTACACTGGCAATTATATGATTTTTCATGATGACCTTGAGTGATTAACTATTATTGTTCGCTATATACAAGATAGCGCTCTCAAAATACATCGTTCTATCCACCCATGCCAACCTTTCCTATCCGGGTGTAACCAACATCGGTACTCACGTTGATGCCTCTGGATTTCGACTCTGTCACTGTTGTTCCAGGTTGAGCACCTTTTAGCTCAACAACAACTCTGGCCTCTGGCTGTGAAGGTGCCCCCTTATTAATCTGATAAGGGTTATAGCCACTGCTAGCAACACCAGTACCATAAGCACCGTAACCACCAGCGCCCCACTGCGCAGCGTTAGCAGCAGCAACAGTGTCACTGGCTCCATCAGAGAACCATTCAATAATAGGTTTGAGCTTATTCCACATATCCTGGAACCACTTAACAACTGGCCCCCAGTTATTGATGATCAATCCTAGTGGTGTCCAACCAAAGACTGTTTTCATCAACTCCCATCCGACTTGGAAATATGGCCCAATCTTATCCCACATTTCTTTAAACCACGGGCCTACCGTACTCCAGTTGGCAATGATATAACCTGCGGCCATTGCAATAAGTCTGAACAATATCCCCCACGGGGACATTGATATAGTCTTACTCACCAGACCTAAAGCAAAGTTAACTCCCATAAACCCAAGCTTTAAAGCAGCAAGACCAGCAACAAGGCCGACTACTCCCCTGATTACATCGGGATTTTTCTCGGCAAAGTTAGAAGATTTCTCCCCGAGGTCACCAAGCCAAGTAACAATCTGTTTAGTATCCGATGAAAAAGCACCACCTATAGCTGCGAGTCCATTTGTGGCCGTCCCTGTCATCGCCTCCCATAGGTTGGTAAGAGTTCCCAACTGGGCTTGAACTCGATTATTCAGACTGGCCTGTTTATTCATTTTTTGCTGGATCTGATCGTAGCCGTCTTTACCTTTGTCGATCAGGGCATTCACTACCTGCAGGGTTTCCGCATCATCTCCAAAAAGAGTTTTCAGTACTGAAGTTTTATCCGTATCTGTCAGTTTTCGGAGCTTGGCCAACTGGCTGAACATTTTGTCCAGACCTCCAAAACTTCCTTTTCCGTCCGTAAAATCCAGCCGAATGCGTTGTTTCCTCAATTCTTTGTTAGTCGCTCTGACTTTTTTAATATCAAGGCCAGATTGAATGACTTTTCGAAGGGCGTTACCGGCTGACTCTCCCTGCATACCCATCTGATCCATCATGACGCTGATAGGCGCCAACCCCTGAGCGGCCTTAAGTCCATCCTTGTTCACCATTTTAAGGACTGAACTGGTTTTGGTGAAAAATGACAACATGTTGGTATCGTCCACGCCCAGATAAAATGCCTTCTGGATGGTATCGAACAAGCCCATCATGTCATCTGAAGCAGTTCCCGTGGCATCCTGCATTTTCGCGGCGAACTCAGCCGCAGCTTCAGGTGTCTTTTTAAGCTGAACAGCAAGGTATGCTGTCGCTTTGCCCACTCCACCCAGAATGTTTTCTGCCGGAATACCCTGGCGAACCAGCATCTGCATCATGTTCTGAAAATCAGCAGTCGTGCCAGGTAACTGATTCCCGAGCCCAACAGCCAGTTTGTTTATTTTTTCAAAACTTTTGCCGACGTTACCATCATCCTGCATCATCGCGACTTTTAACCCTGTCGCCGCGTTCTCCTGATCCGCAAAGGCCTTAAGTGATACAGTTAATCCTGCAGCAAGTCCGCCAGCCATGGCTAAACCACCTTTCGATGCCTCTTCTGCCTGACGTTTAAATCCGCGAATATTTTTCTGCATCCGCGAAAGTGTAGGAGATAATTTGTCCACGCCGGTGATTAGCGCTTTAAGCTCAAATTCAGCCATTACGTTTTTTCTCCTGCTCTATCCTGTTCGCCTGGCTGACCAGCAGAGGAATCTCACTGACTGGCATTTTCAACAGTTCAAATGGGTTAATGCGCCAGTAACTGGCGCAGTCAAAAAAACGGTCAGTGAGATAATCAGCTGTCAGGCCTGGAGGAAAAAACCTGCAACCATCCAGCCTGCGCTGTTAAGGTCGCATGGTTTCATCTGATCAACCGTACTTAACGGTACGTTCGCGAGCCGCACGATATACTTCGCAATGATATGCGCCTGCAGTTTAATAGACTCATCCTGGTTCATCTGATAGGGATAACCCAGTTCGCGAACATCTTTACCAGTGGGTTCGTTGAACTCCAGAACACTGATCGTTTCACCATGTGCTGTGACTGGGTGTTGTAGCTCAAGTTCTTGCATTACTGGTAATCCCCTTCTTCACCGTGGAATTCAAGATCCGCCGTGCCTTCTTCAGCGTTGTGGTTTGCCTCACCGTGCAGCCAGGCAGACGACAATACATAAACCTGACCGTTTGCCAGCTCCGCGGTAATGGTCATCTGATCGGACGTGGTCACTTTGTTTACCGGGAAATCTTTAGGCACTTTAAACGTACCTTTGATGTACGGCGCACGGTGTGTCTCTTTACGATCAACGGAACCATCCAGGCCAATGACATCATCATTGACCGCCTTGTTCATTGGCACCTCAATGCCACCGGTCAGCGAGAGCTGCTGGCCGTCAATTTTGAAATAACATGTACCGCCGATACGCGACATTATGCGGACTCCTCTTGATACTGAAGACGGAACTGATTAAGCAGTGCAAAG
Source organism: Citrobacter sp. wls718 (assembly GCF_005280945.1). NCBI lineage: Bacteria > Pseudomonadati > Pseudomonadota > Gammaproteobacteria > Enterobacterales > Enterobacteriaceae > Citrobacter > Citrobacter sp. wls718. Next base: position 54,952 of record NZ_SZWV01000038.1, on the reverse strand, counting down.
ACGCGCAGCTGGTTAACGTAATCAGGTGGATAAAGCACGTTGATACGTGACGGGTCAGTGGCGTCGCGTTCTACGATCAGGTGCTGCTTAAACAGGTCGTAGTTTTCGACAATGCCCGCGCGCTCCATCTGGCGGTAAGTGGCCAGAAGCTCGCCTTTGATCACCGCTGGCGTCACAATGGCCTGACCGGGACCAAAGCGGGTGCCATCATTAGCCAGTTTGTGGCGACCATACTTACTGGTGATCACCGTTTTCAGACGGCGCAGCACGTAAGCACTGGTATGCAGCGTCTCGCTGTCGAGATAGCTGTTATCCGCAACGCCATACGCATTCTTTTTATAGGTGGTGATATCGCGCTGCACGCGCAAAACGCCGCCCTCGGCATACGCGGTCGCAATACCGTGCGTCAGCAGTGACTGCTGCTCGGCGCGAATAAAGCGCTTGCCCGTTGGCGGTGGAAGCATGCCCGTCAGCTCGCCGGTTTGTGTCGGGCGCGCCGGGTCGATACGCAGGAACACTGCGGCGCGTGCTGTGCGACTTGCGGCCAGTTCATCCGGGTTCGACTGCACCGTTTTTTCGTAACCTGCCAGGGTAACGTGCGGATCGTTGAACATGTCCCCCACGGTGATTAGGTCGCTGATGGCCGCAATTTTTGCCGTGTAGACGTGACCGTAAATCTGGCGTAACCAGCTCCAGCGCCCGCTGGTATCGTTCATTTCCAGCGTGAAGGTGTTCATGGACGCAGTGTCATTGAACGGATGACCGATATAGTCGAAAGACTCGTCGCCCATCGCGGCAATCGTGCCCGTCAGCAATGGCGCGCCAGCACCCGCCACACCTGATGCAATGGCGATCAGCACACCAGCAGGGAGTTTTTCACCACCGCTGAAACCGTAATAGTTCAGCGCAATGGGAATGTCGTTCGCCCAGATGCCTTTATGCCGTGATGTTAACGTGACGACACCTGCTGCCGCTGCGGCGGTAAATGGCGTCTGGCCATCAGCAGTGATGGCGGCAGAAATAGCAGATGCGACGGCAGCAACATCATCGCCCGTTGTCACGCTGACCTGAATGCGGCGGCGGCCGATATACAGGCTGACAACACCAGATTCTGTGGCCGCTCCCGTTACCGTCAGGGTGAACGTTGCTGCCTCACCCGCGTCAGGAACAGCGACGACCCAGAGTTCACCAAAGGGATCGACAAGACGATAGGCTTCAACCATGCGCGCCAGCTGACTGCCCGCGCCACACTGCTGAATGGCGTAATCTTTTGACGACATGAAAACCAGCTGGTTTGTCGCAATGGCTGCGCCCGTGTTCACATGACCAATCAGTAATGAAGGGGCGCTGGTCTGCGCCGTATTCGCCGCGCTGTTATCCATCTCGGCATAAAACAGCGGGACACGAAGATCGGACGGAATAGTATTCATGGAGACGGTCATTTAGTGCTCACCTTCTTGTCCGGTGCTGCGCCCTGAGATGGCTTCACCACCTCAATATCCCCGTCGCGTTCACGACGGTACCAGTACTGATTCGGTTCGACATTTCGCCCTGCGACAGGCAAAAGGTCGCCCCGGGCAGGGTCATGAACTGACCGCCCGTCTTTGGGTTTCACAAGCATGGTGTTCCTCAGGAAGGAAGGTTTATTTCCAGGTGGTGCTCGATGTTGCCGTCAGGCCCGTGACCGGGATCGATAAAGTCCACGTCAATCGACAACGTTTTGAAATCATCCAGGTCGTTCAGTTCGTCCTGCTGACGGGTGTCGTCTTCTGAGAGTTCAGTGACAACAGAAAAATCGAACTGATAACTCAGCTCATGACGGTTCACATCGAGCAGCGTGCCGCCTGTATAGGTGATGGGATTGCCGCGCTCTTCCGGGTTCCAGCCGAGCAGCGCCTTAAACAACATCTGCCGCACATCGTGAACCACATCGTATGAAGCAAACTGACCCCGCTCGTCACGCCCGTTACTGACAAATACGATGACCGAAAAGCCCTCGGTCAAATTCTGCCAGTAATCTGTCTGGCTTTTCTGTTCGCCTGGTGAATCATCGCCAGGAACAACATAAGCAGACGGAAAGCGCATTTTTCCGATTTCTGGCAAATCCTTAAACTGTGCAGCACCGGCCACGCGGTTTTCAAAAATATCACATCGGGCGCGCAGCGCAGCGATGATGGGGGTGAGTTTCATCAGCGTCGTTTTTCCGGTTTAAGAGACAGTCGTAATTCACGCGCCAGGTAATAGCGTGTCCACGGGCTGTTTTTGTTGAGTGTTTCAGTCATGAAGTTACTGCGCGGAGCCAGCCGCCAGCCACTTCCCCCTGATGCGCCGCGATGATGACTGCGGCGGCGCTTAGCGCCACCACGGACGCCATAAAACAGATAGGCAGGGTAGAAGTCACCCGTGATCAGACGGTTCCCCTGCCCGTTTCGCTGGTTCGGCGCGATACGCGTCATAAAGCCAGGTCGATTCTTGCTGGCTTTTGGCACCATGTAGCCGATGGATTTCGCCAGGCGGCCGCTCTGGTACCCCGGATTCTCACCGGGTTCAGAGCGCCCGCGCCGCATCACCAGTCGGCGCGCATCGCGCATATGGCGCTGGCCGATATGGATAAACGCTCGCCGGACGCGCGCACGGTTAAATCGCATCTCTTTCGGTTGCTGAAAATCAACGTGAAAAAAGGGAGTCGCCATTGCCATTGCCTCCGGTAGCTGCTGTCTCAACGCCCAGCTCAGTACATTCGAGAAGCAGGAAGCGCCGCTTGCTGTTGAGATCACGCACCCGCTTCACGCGGTACACCTCATCACCGTTTACCACCTCAAAATCAGACGTGATGCCACTGCGCCAGCGGAGAGTGATGTAATGGGTGATCGCATTGTCGGTCTGCGCTGTTTCCTGGTACGTGGTTGCGCTGGTCTGCACTATCTTTGCCCAGGCGCCGAATGAAACCGGGTATTCGGGTTCGGTACCGTAATCAGCCGTGGGAACATCCACCCTTTTACGCAGTTGTACCCGCTTATCCAGTTCGCCGGGATCGGGAAGTAAATAGGTCGCGCTTGTTTGCGCCTGCCGGAGTTTCATAGCGGGATAAACCGATAGGGACCAATAAGCCAGATATATGACTGTGGCATTTCCGTCTTTTCAACTTCAGAGACTGACGAGCGATTCTCATAGAAATGAGTGGCCAACAGCAGCATCCCCATTCGTATGTCATCCGTTATGACCAGGCCGTCAGGATCGTCACCGGGTACGCTCGTTTCATACAAATTGCGATTCAGGAATGTCACCGTTCTGGCCTCTACGGCACTGCCAATCATATTCAGCAGATCGTCTTCTTCGGTGTAATCTTCCTCCAGCCGTAGCTGTCGCTTAATTTCACTCAGTTCAAGCAGCATAAGAATCCTTATGCCCGCCAGATAGCGGGCATAAAAAAACCGCTATCGCGGCGTTGTTAATCAACAGTGCTTATTATGCTGGCTTGCCCACCAGCGCTTTGATGGCTGCGGTATCTTCCAGTACGCAATCGAAGCGATGGAATGCCAGGAACGCGGTCTGATCGTATTCCGCGTAACGCTCTACCAGACGCTTCAGTGTCATGTAGGCAACGCGACGAACAATGAGGCGATCAAAATCACCCAGGAAGGCGAATTTTTTACCCGCCGCAATACCATCAATCGCCTGATCAATGACGTAAGGAATGTTAAGGATCGTGGCTGGAGTACCGCCGACTACGTCAGGGAGCCAGAGCGGGCGCTTCTGGTCATCGACCATCTCTTCAATAACCTGAAGAGTTGAATCGTTGAACGCCCAGCGGAATTTTGGCCCACTGCGATACGCCGGATCGATTGCATGTTTCAGCTTATTCATTTCCTGCCAGGTGAACGCAGCTGCAGCAGCCGTGTTTACCGTTCCGGTTACGGAAGCAACCAGGCCTTTTGGCTGTACCGGTGCGCCTGCCCCGGTTCCCTGCACCAGATATTTAGCTTCACCCCGACCAATACGCTGACCGATACGCGATGCAAGATATGCTTCAATATCCACGCCGCTGTCCTGTAGCAGCTCGTTAGAAACTTTGATGATTTTGGATGACAGCTTTTTAGCACCCAGGACGGCGGTGCCGAACGTCACATCTTCATCGGTGGTTTCTGTGTTTTCACCCAACAATTCGCCCTCTTCCGCCGTGCCATCTGACGTTGACCAGGTGATATCCTGGCCGGTTGATGTATTGAGGATTTGAGCAACGCTTGCAATGCCGCCATAAGCTTTCATGGAGTCGACAATTTTATTCAGCATTTGTGTTGGTACGGTGTAGCCACCCTTCGCATCAGGTGAAGTTCCCTGAGCACGCAACTCTTTTACAGCCTGGCGCTCTTCCGCACTCAGCTCGCTGAAGCCGTGGCGAAGGAAACGATCGAATGCGGCCGCGCGACGTTCACCTGCTTTCGCATCGGGGTTCGCAGGGTCGCTATTCTGCTGATGACGATTTTCAGTTTCGTTTTCATCAATATAGTTCTGATCCTGACGACGCAGCTCGTCTTCACGGGCAATGCGCACATCAAGCGCGTCCAGCTCCGACTTGGCAGCATTCCACTGAGTGCGCTGCTCTTCAGTCCAGGTCGTATCGCCAATTTTATCGTGCAGTGCGCGCATGTCGGTGGCGATGGTGTTACGTTTTTGCTTCAGTTCGTGCAATTTCATGGTTTTTCCTTACGCGTTAAGAAGAGTCAGCAGGCGCTCGCGCCCCATACGTTGATTAATGGCTTGCGCCAGCGCGCCGCTATCGCGCGCTTCCTGCCAGGCTTTCATGGAACGAATGCCAGAATCCGCCTCCTGGTAAGCGGGGTATGTCACCGGGCTGACATCAAACAGGCGTGAAAAACGGTTTATCTCACGGATGACAATGCCTTCATCGTCCTGGTACCAGTTTTCACCGTCGTGTGCGATACGGAAGGCAAACGAGGATTGAGTGATATCGCCGCGCTTCATCGGTTCCAGCACCAGATCACGAATGGTCTGCGTGTCGGGAGCGGCGATGTCATAGCGAAGCCCTTTATCATCGACACTCACGGTCAACGTGCCGGAAGCACTGCGACCCAGAATGAAGTTGGGATCGTGGTTAAACAGGCCGCGAATATCGTCACCCAGCACATCGTCGAATGCGCCTGGCTTGATGATTTCACGGAATCCCCAGAGCGGTTCTGATCGGCTGTTAAACACCGACCCGTAACCGATAATGTGCGTGGGCTGTTCCCCCTGCTGTTCGGCACGGACTTCACCGCTGTAACAGCGAGTCTCGCGTTCACTCATCGGGTTTTTCCTCTTCGGTTTTGGGTTTCTTAAAGTCATCCGCTGGGTTAGTGGCATTCACGCTGACAAGCATTTCATCCAGACCCTCAACCGGATTCATGTCTTCGAAAGCGCGGGCTTCATTGCGGCTCATCCAGCCATCAGTAATGGCGAAGTGATAGAACTGGGCGCGTTCCTGCGGTGTACCGCGCAAAAGGCCAGTCAGGTTAAAACGGACGTAATAGCCAGCAGCCAGCTCAGCGCGGGTAAACAGGCGGCGGTTAAGCTCCTGCTCCCAGTTCGTCACCCAGGGCATCATCGAGTAGCGGACAAACTGAATGGCCTGCTGCGTGATGTTGCTGAAGGTGGCTTTTTCGAGGTCGTTAATCATGTGCGCCGGTACGTTAAAAATCCCGGCGATCATGGAACGGTTAAGCTTTGACATGTCGATGATCTGGGCATCAACAGGGGAAACAGTCAGCGCTTTGTAATCAAGGTCAGCTGGCAGCAGCATGGTTTTGTTTTCCTGGCTGCGTAATGCCTGTGACGCTTTTTTCCATTGCTCTTTCAGGCGATCCCAACTGGTTTTATCCAGTGTATTTTTTACAGAAACAATTCCGGCAGGACGGGCATTACCATTAAAAAAACTCTCGGTATATTTCTGCCCGCTCATACCCATACCTATCGTTTCGGCGTGCTGCATAATCGGGCTGAGCCCCATCTTCTGGTTATTACCCAACGCGCGGATATGAATCATATCCTCAGGGCTGATAGCAAAGGCCCCCTCTTCGTTGTACAGCCCGTAGGTATAACGACCACCGGTATTAATCAAAGTCGTTTCCCAGGGCATGCAACAATCAAGCCCTGTCACCTCACCGCGACGGCTGCGCTTTACCCAGGTGTAACCATTCCCCCAGCCAAGGATGTGGCGTTGTTTTAGTTCGCGCCACTTATAGCTGGTTTGCCAGGTGTTCGGCTCGTCGTGAACGAGGTAAAACGCCGGGTGATCCCGTGCCGGCTCAACTTTGCCGTTGTGCTTGCGCATCACGTGCAGCGGCATCTGGGCCAAGTTTGAGGAAAGGACATAGATACAGGCGTATACCGCAGCCAGCTTCATAGCCGTTTCGGGGCTTACATACACATCGGCCCGGAACAGCCCGTTGGTATCGACTGTTTCGCCGGTAAGTGGAGTTGCCGGGTTCTCCAGTGATTCGCTTCTGAATAAGGCATCAAGCAGCACGCTTCCCCCTTCTGGCCATCGCCAGGGCACCCAGTAACAGCAGGCCACCCGAGAACATGAGCGCCGGGGCCAGGCCAAAACTTAGGTAAACCCCGGACGTGAGCAGACCGAAACCGGCCAGCCCGATAAGATCGGTAAAGAGTGATTTCATAGAATTAAGAGGTCGTCGTCTGGATCGAGGGATGAGAGGAAATCGCCAGGCTCTTTCAGCATTGCCCGTCCAATCGCCATAATCAGCGCTACCGCGCCATCGATTTTGTTTTCGTTCTGCTCTTTGATGGGTTTAACCACGTCGTCGTTACCCGGCAGATATTTCCCAACCACGTTGCTGATACACCAGCTCATGATTGGGTTACCGTCGTGATGGAATCGACCAGACTCAATAGCGGCTTCAAGCTCTTTCATTGGGTCTGACATATTGGTGTAGTTCTGAGTGATCGTGATGGGGCTTAAATCTTCATCAGCAAGATTGTGAGAAAGGCCGGTGGCCCCGAAGGGGTCAATCGGTGATTCACTTACCGGGTTCAGTTTGTTTGCCGCTTTTGCCTCTTCGAGGATGTAGCGATAATCAACTTCAGCCCCATCGGTCACGGTCAGTAACCCCATCTCAACCCATTTTTGAAAACGTTCCGCCGTTCGCCGATCCTCATTTTTTTCCACGCTGAACACGGTGTCATAAGGCACCCAGAAACGGGGAGCAATACAGTAGAAATGTGTTTTTCCGTCAATTTCGCGGGTGAACAGTCGCGCCATGCTGTTCATGTCCAGCTTGCGGGCAAGGTCGAAACCCAGAATACAAGGCTGGCCTTCGAACATTTCAAGCGTCAGAGTCTTGTCCTCGCAGTTCTGCCAGGACACCAGGTTGTAAAATGCCGCGCGGGCGGAAACCCAGATATTGAGGTGCTTTGTTTTGAACACGCCCGCCTGACGGGCATTATTAATAGCGCGTTGCTGCTGACTGAGAAGGAAATCTCGGTAAACCGACACCCCCATGTTTGGGTTTGCCTTCTCCAGCACCTTCGGGTCCGTCCAGTCGTCGCCTTCATCGACCGTAAAGATCACACCAAACAGTTCCTCATTCGGAACGGTTCCGTTCAGCATCTCAATGACTTCGCGACGTTTGTCGTAACACGGCCCTTCGATGTTGTAACCCGCTGTGGTGATCGCCCACATAAGGGGCTGGCGACGCGCGCCCATCCCCGTAAGCATCGTGGTATACAACGAATCAGTCGGATGTTCGTGATATTCGTCGACAATTGCGCAGTGCGGCGAAGAACCGTCGCCGGGGTTACCGATTAGCGGCTCAAAGCGTGCGCCGTCTTCAGGACGGTTCAGGTTTGAGGCATTTACCTCAATGCCGAATGCCTCCACCAGCAACGGCGTGCGTTTGCACATAAGGCGCGCAGGTCTGAACACTTCCCACGCCTGTTTTTCTGTCGTTGCGCCTGAATAAACCTCTGCACCAAACTCGTTATCACAGGTGAAACAGTAGAGTGCCACCCCCGCCGAGATCGCTGACTTTCCGTTCTTGCGCGGGATTTCGGTGTAGACCTCACGGAAACGACGGAGCTTAGACCCCTTTTGCACCCAGCCAAAGGCGCAGCAAATAATGAATAGCTGCCAGGGCTCCAGGGTGATCGGCATGCGTTTAAATGCCCATTCGCCCTTTGTATGGGGCAGTAACTGAATAAATTTCGCGGCCTTTTCCGCCATGTCTTTATCAAAGCGGTACCGGAATTTCCGGCTCTTCTCCTGAGCCATATCATCTATATGACGCTGACAGGCCTGAACGACATACTGGCACGCCGGGACTTTCCCCCGCACGACGTTGCGGGCGTACTGGTTCGCAGCATTTACGTTGGGGTACGATTTCCGCGTCATGAGCTAATCATCTTCAGGAATGGATTGGAGGTTTTCTTCTGGCCCGCGAGGCCGATCAGACGCTGGCGGCTACTGGGGTCAAGACCCAGCATAGAACCGGTAGAACTCATCTCCGATTCCTGCTCTTTCTTGGCGGTCAGTTCTGGGTTTTTAATCTTGCCGCCCATCGCACCAACAATGGTAAGCCCATCTTTTGCAATGTTCTTCACGGCGCGCCGCCAGAATTCGTAAGCAACACACCAGCGCTCAAGCACGGCAAGGTCGGTCACGCAAAGCAAACCCTGACCGCATAATTCTTTGGTGGTCATTTCCCACATGATGGTAGCCAGCGGCAAGCCATCATCTTCTGTAAACCATTCCGGGGGAGCCACGCCCTTGATGGGCGTGAACACCGGTTCTTCTTTATTCAGGGCTCGCTTACCGGGGTTTCCAGCCAGCTCCTTGCGTGCCGTTGGCTTAGGGCGACGCCCGGAACGCCCCGCCGTTCCAGCCATAAGCGATGCTCCTGGTTAAAATTGATTTTACGCGGGTATAAAAATCCGAGGAGGCGGGCAGTCCGGAAGGCGCGCGGTCGCAGAGATTTGACCTCCCCCTCCCCAGGCTGATGATGACATTAATTATCACTTGAGCCGCTCACGCGCGGTCTTCGCTGCGTGACACGACCAGCACAGGCTTTCAAGGTTGCTGTCTTCATCAGTACCGCCGTGGGCCTTCGCCTTGATGTGGTCCACGCAGGACGCCTGCTTCACTATCGCCTGCCGTAGATGGTTCTGACACAGCCCTTTGTCGCGCTTAAGTATCCGCTCCCGGATGACTTCCCACTTTGTTCCGTATCCTCGCTGCTGCCGTGATTGACCTGGCTTGTAGGACTTCCAGCCTTCACCTTTGTGATTTTCACAGTAGCCAGATGGGTCTGTTGTGGTGTTGCGACAGCCGCGAACACGGCAAGCCTTCGGTGTGCGCGGTGGCATATTCACTCCGATAAAAATATTGAGCATTATCGCAGGCACTCAGTAATTCCTGCTGTAATACCCATCGTGATGACCATTAAAAAAGCCACTCGAAAGTGGCCTTTGTGATGGCAATAAAAAACCGCCCGTAGGCGGTTATATTCAGCAGGTCGCATGTTATCTGTGAATGACAAACAGTGATTTGCATTGAGGGCAGAGCAACGGTAGTTCTTGCCGTACTTTTGTGGACGGGTGGTTCGAGTTATGGCCGCATATCGGGCAAGCCACTGTTGTTTTGGTCGCCGCTTCAACGCGTTTAAGTGCGTAATCGAAGAATGACATATTTTTAACCCCTCTAAGAATGAGGTCTATCATACCACGATTGATTATTTTTTAATCTAAAATAGCCACAACTTAGCACTTAATCACCGAGTTAATAAACTGCTATCGGTTGGTTGTTTGCAGTTCGCCTGCCACGATTTGTTATGCGCCAGGATGTCGCGCTTCGTCTGCTTATCCAGCACGGCAATATCGTGCTCAGTGAGGTAGATGATGCTCACCCAGTCACAGGCCGTGTCCGTTACTTCAGGTTTTGCGGGTAAATTTTTCGCGCAACTCGCGGTCAACATCGTCATCAGGAAGATGACTAACAGTTTGCTGTACATCCCTGGCTCCTTTTGTTGTTTCTACCCGGCGCTCTGCAACGGCTTCAGTAGCTGCTGCACGTTCTTCAGTGCGTTGCTGGTCCGCTTTTGTTTCTGCGATACTGGTACCGCGAGATTTACCCAGACCAAAGGCACCTGCAATTGCTGCCAGCGCGGCAACAACCAGGCCGATAATCATTTCAAGTCCCATTGTGACCTCACACCAGTGCGGCTTTAGCTTTGGCGTAACGTTCACGGCGGTCTTTAATGCCGTTCTGCCCGCCGTTAATAATCTGCGTGACGCGTTCCACATCCCCCGAATAGAGGAGACAACCGCGTAACGTGAAGTACCATGCCGCCGAACGGGCCGCGTGTCGCTCTTGCGTCAATAGTTCCGGAGTGCTCACAAGGTCAAGCTTCAGCGCCGTACCGCATTTGGTGTAGTTCTCACGACCAGTGATTTGCAGCAGGCCACGACCGCGATATTTCCAGCCATCACCCTGACTGTTATTCCCCATGCGGTCACCATAAACCAGATTGGCTATTTGTGGCTGGTGAGCGACCTGTTTACCATCGACACGCCCCAACATTTCGCACTGATACGGCGTCAGGCGCTTACCGAAGGTTTTCTTCAGCCCTTCAACCGAGTAGTTAAAGTTCTCTACCAGCGAGGTAAAGCCATTG
>NZ_SZWV01000038.1:37624-43895 GCF_005280945.1 Citrobacter sp. wls718 | reverse complement strand
TCAGCACTACCCCAGCGCAAAGCAGCGCATTGATTGTTGCCGATGGGTCATTTAGTACCACCTGAACCTCCCCGGCGCGTTATCAGCGCCACCAGCGAGCCAACATCCTGATTATTCAGGAACGTCAGGATTTTGACCGCTAAAGCAGAAACGATTACGGCTCCGATAGCGTCCAGAGGCTTATCACTGTAACCAGTCCAGTCAGCCAGCTTTGAACCAACCAGCCCTGAGCAGATGATCCCGGCGATGTAGGACACGACAAAATACGCCAGCCGACGAGCTGCACTCAGGTCCGCAGCCGTTGCAATGTAAAATACAGCCCCGGCAAATGCGCCAAACACCACGCCGTAATCGGTTCCGGAAACAAATCCATAGACACTGGCTCCCGTCAGGACACCACCAGCCAGCCCAGTACCGGAAATCGGATCGGACATTTAGCCCCCTCTTAATTTCTGTGAGTCCTCTCAGGAATGAGGGGAATAAAAAAGGCCGCCATGCGGCAGCCTCGAAGTAAGTACGGTTGTTTACATAGGTGGGGTGAGGGGACCTTCTAACACCTCTGCTTCACCGTTATGGCAAATGTCATCGCCTCTGGCCAGATGCCAGACGCCTGTGATTGTTTTTCCCGTTTCCAGATCATCAACAGTGTCATTCGTGTAATACGCTACCTGAACAACACCAACATGCTGAATCCAGTAATAGCCCTCTTTCATATACGTACCCATCCCGCCCAAGTTACAAAGCAGTATATGCCTTCGACGTCACGGTTGGCGTTAGAAACTCTACATGTTGAATTAAGCGACAACCTTGTTGCGTCAGCTTTTAGAGCATAACGTTGAAAACTACGAAAGGAATTTTATTCACCTTATCGCTGTGAGTCCTCTCAGGAATGAGGGGAAATAAAAAAGGCTCCAAAATGGGAGCCTTTTTTATTTCGAGTTTAACTAATGTTGATGTTGATGCTTCATGTCAACATATACAGATCCTGATTCATTCTGAATCTGTTGAATATCCACAGCTACTTTTTTGAAGTCAAGCCGCCATAGAGAACAAATGACAAAAAGAACGATGTTAAATTTCCTATTAATTCTAAACATCGTATATAGAATTTCATTCAAAGCCTCATTCGCAGGGGTCGGCTTTGAACAGTGACTAACTAAATCAAACTGTTCAGCCCCATCACTTTCAGGCTCGCGCATATCTTGCTCTACTTCTTTTTGGCGCGTCATTGCAAGATGCCCTTGGAGCAGTTTAATGGGCAACTTGACTGATACAGCATCATGAAATGCGTCAACAACTATACTTTTCAACAAAATAGATGCGTCTTCACGCTCCATGAATTTTTCGACAAGCGGTAACATTACGTACCGTCGAATCACAATTGCGAAGGCATAAGCTATGACATGTATGACCACGAATGCCAGAACAAGAATTGGAATCACAGTTTCCATGATAAGTCACCTTATGTTTGAGGCGGTGTCGCAGCTGGCGACACGGTCGTCATTGCAGGTTCCGTTCTATCTGATGTGACTGGGTTACTGATTGTGACCTGCCTCTGCAGCATTGCGATAACTTTCTGGTTATCAAGGGATTTCATCTTTGAAAAAAATCTTAACACTATCCAAAGGGGAAGTGAACTTGTTATCAACAAATAGCCTGTACCAGCAATAATAGGCGCTTTGTCGTAAAACTTAAGCGTAGTTTCAAAAAAAATCTGCGCCACTTGCGCCATGCCTGACATTTTATCCGCATCAGCCATTTCAGCAGACCCTTTACATTATGAATTGAGCCCAAAATTTACGTCAATAAGTAAATTTTGTAAATATTTGGCACAATTTACCACCATAAGTAGTGGTTTTTCAAAAGCAAAACCCGCGCTATGGCGGGTTTCTTTTTGTTTTGTTGCTCAGTTCGCTTTAACGTCCCGAGCCTACCACAATTTAAGCACTTTCTTGCTCACTCTGCAACTTAAATCTGTCGCTATTTGTGCCGAATGCGTCACAAACTGGAGCGTACAGGATCGATTCTGCCAGACTTAGCCAAGTGTCAATGCGACGACGGCAGGTGATCAGCGGCCAATCAGGATGTTTAGCCTGCAGTTCATTGGCCATCTGCAACTTGCTCTTACGTAGGCGATGGCGGTCGACAATCACGCTATAGAGCGATCGGTAGTCATCATTCATCAGTACAGAAGCAATGACACCGTCAACTAACAGCCCTTCTTCGTCTGAACAGAACGCCATGCCGCTTTTATTTTTGCTGTTGAGAATTTCACGCAGGTACGCTTCAAGTTCTGGTTTGCTGATACCCGCTTTCTTCATCCGGCGTAGCGCTTCGTTAATTGCCGTTTTGGTGATTTTCCCGGATGCAAGAAGCTGGTTAAACATGTTCCCACCACTACCACCGCCGATATAAGACCAGCGGCCCCACATGCGCAACTTACCCTGTATCCAGATGCTTTCCAGAGTACGAAGACGAACCATTTCACCAGATTTACCAACTTCAGAAGGATTAATCATTTAGCGTTCTCCACTTACGCCAGTACGCCGATTGCCAGCGCACGATCTATAACCCGAAACACCAAGACCAGTTGGTCACCGTATTTCGCTTCAAATGCCACAGGATCAGCATGCAACTCGTCGTGATGCTCTCTGCACAGAGGAATCACAAACAGGTCGTGTGCCTTTGTACCCATTCCACCCTGCCCGTGGCCAATCAGATGGTGGGGGTCGTCAGCCTGCTTGTTACAGCAGACGCACGGCTGGGCCTTAACCCATCTCGTGTATTTCTCATTCACCCAGCGCCGACGCTTGGGTTTAAGCATGAAGGATTCCGGCGTCTCCGGGTCTACCTTCATCGCCACTATCTTTTTCGCTTTCTCCTGTACAAGTTGTTGCGCGGGTATTGTCGGAACAATATCGCTTTCACGTGTTACCGACTGGTGTGACTCTTTCTTCAGACGAAGTGCTTTATGCGCTACGGCTTCAGGTATCTCATCAGCCAGGTCGTTCCTGACCATCCACCAGCAAAACTCCGGCAGCGTAAGCACGTGGTCCTCACTGAACCCTAATTGGCCGTTTACAACCTTCAGTAGCCAGGATACCAGGTTTTCACGGGCTATACCCGCCAGACCTTCAGTGAACTGATCACGAATTTTTAAGTCGCAGCCCCAGCACGTGCGGATTGAGCCAGGTGCATGCCAGGTGATGGTGTAGTTGCGGTCGTGCCACTCGCTGTGTGGGTACTGACATTCCAGTTTTCTTTCGAGCCAGGCATTCAGTGAATTGAGTCCACCAGCACAATGTATGACCTTCCGATTTTCGAAGACATCACGCAATAACGGATCATTCTGAAGCTCCTGAGTTGTCTCAGGCAGCAGACCAGACGGTAACTCAGCCATTGACTCTGCCTGTGGCTCGATAAGAACACGCCCACATCTGAACAGATGCATCAGTTCACTGCCTGGGCGAAATATCACTACCCCGGTCATAGGTGCCACTTCAGGTGTCAGTAGTACCCTCACGCTACCTGCCCCTTAGCAATATGCTCTGCCCACAGGCCACCAATCCAGCGAACACCCTTGGCGGTGAAGCGGGACTGATTGAAAGCGTAATTTGTCTGGTTTGTCGTACCCGTCTTCACCTCGAAGCGTCCAGCTTCGATATGCCTGCTCTTTGGTGTGAGAACCCTGTTAAGCCGGTACATGATGCCGTTCTCAATCAGGAACATCGCAAACTCTGGCTCTTTGGCGTTAAGCAGCTTGGCTACCTGTCGGAAAGTCATTGAACCAGTAGCCGTCACATAACGATCAACGAACTCGGCCTTTGGTGCGGCTACTGCCAGTTCTTCACTCAGGCGCTGTTTCTGTTCTGCCAGATCAGCAGCCAGGCGCAGGGCCTCAGGAAGTGACCGGGGAACAATCATTCCGCCGTTGCTCTCCAGTTCCTGCCAGCGGTCAACAAGTCTGGCGGTGAACTCCGGCGATAATTGAGCAACGATTACATAGCTGTCTCGTTTGTTCACTTCATAGTGATGGTAGGTTTGTCCGTTCTGGGGATGGGTGTACTGCAATGCAGCATACCCTCCTATCACACCGGAATTCATGAGGCGCTCTATCGTTACGCAGACATTGCTGTGCCGGGAATCAACCAGTTTCGCAATCTCACGGCTGGACATGGTGACCTGCTGCCCTACCGTTGCTGCATGATGGGTCGGACACATTACTGTTATGCTCATCTGTTGCATGCTCGGTCTCCACTTATCAGGCGGCTGCACCCGCCATTGGTACATGTTTAGTGATCGATATTTCTACCCGTCCACCAGGTACTTTCGGTCCCCACTCCACCAGCATGCGTCGCACCTGGCTGTCGTCCTCCCAGATTCCTGCATGTGTAAGCGCGTCAAACAGCGCTTTGTTGTAGTTGTCTATGTCGCGGCGGCGTTCATCGGGTGGATAGAGCACAATCTCTACTGATGCCGGTGATGATGACGGCTTAGGGAGAATGCGAAGTTGCTCAACGATAGCCACGCATGCTGCGCTCTGGTATGCCCTGCCTTTGGCGCTGATGAGGTGACGGCCAGCCAGCGACCCCTTGTTAGGAGCACGCCAGTAGGTGTTCACGCTGGGTGGAAATGGGAGTACCAGTTTCATCATCATTCCACTCCAAAGCGCCCGTTCATGCGCCCTATTTTTCCTACGAACTCAAGCGGGGTTACCCCCAGCGGCCTTATCTTCTCATGATGCTTCTTCAGGATCGGCGGTACTGTCTCGTTCCAGTTAGGCTTGGGCTTCATCTTCATTGCTTTTCTGATCTCATCACTGCAGCGTTTGGCCTGCGCCTGAATGGCGTTCTCTGTTTCCTGGTTCATGCGCCTGCTCCGTTCGCCCAGTCGATGTGCATTACGCTGCCCGGAATCAGATGCAGGTCTGGTTTAACAGACTGGTTTCCCCAGTGGTGCCAGCCAGGTGCAGCGCAGCGGCTGAACAACTCAATGCGAGGCACATCACCGTACAACTGCTCCAGACGGTAACGCGCTTCTGCTGGCTTCTGGCTGTGTTCGCTGAGTGGGCTGTAGATAACCTGTTTTACGCTCGCATTCTGACGCTCAAGACCTTTCCCTCTGGTAGCGATTAACAGATCCTCGGTATTGGCGCGGGTATAGTTACCACCGTTCATTCGGGTCTGAGCGTTCAACAGGTCGAGGAAGTCGTAAAAGTCCTCTACACCACCAGCCTGAAGCGCTTTATTGATATGCTGCTCTGCCAGTGAGTTAAACTTCACCCAGGTGAATCCCTTCATGGTCCGAACCTTAAAACCCCATGCCTCAGCCAGTTCGATAGCTTCGCGGGTGTGTGTACCGGTGAACCACATGGCCAGAACGGAATTTTCCGCAGCCAGCTCCCAGACAGGCAGGCGTTTTATGTCGATGAGTTTCATCGTGCCGTAATGGTTTTCCGCTGCACCATTGCTGATGGTGTTTCCGTATTCCCACGGCGGATCAGCGTAAATCAGTGAATAGCCCATTAACGACCTCCCGAAAATCGACCAGCCAGATAGCACCCGTCTTCAGAAATAACCGCTGGTTTAGCCAGGCCAAGACAGCGCTGACGTTCTGCCAGTATTGCCGCTCTCTCTGATTCAATGGCTGATGCGCTGAATGCCTCCATGTAAATCGTCGCGGCACGGTGAAAGAGACCTTTCGACTCCAGGTCTTTCGCCGTTTCCATCAGGACGCAGACTTCAGGGGTTGGTTCAAAAACCTCGAAGTGGCAATCTGCTGGCGGTTCTGCGTAATAGCGATAACACTTTCCCGCGTGTTTACGTGTTGCACGCTTTGTATCAACTAGTCGGCATACGGCACGCTGAACCGACTGAATATCGTATTCTGTCAGTGCTGCAGCTATCTGCTTGTTGGTTAGCCCAGGGTTCTGAGCTACAAACATCTGGATAGTTTTCAGTAAGCTCATCGTTACCCCCTGAAGCCCGCAGGAATCGTTGTATCAACAGGACCAAAATCCATCACATCGCGCCTTTTAGCGCCCCAGTCAGCGCGCTTGGGTCGTCCCTTCTGGTCCCAGCGGGTGGCGCTTTGCAGATAGCTCTCGAATTTCTTCGGGCCGAACAGCGTTTCCGGTCGCATGTACTGGTACTGCTCGTCGTTCTCGTGCCAGTGCTCATGTTTGAGGTCGATAACAAGTTGCAGGTCAGCAACGCTGTAACCATCACGCAGTCGGGCACGGATGTTCTCCAGGGATGTTTTTGACTTCTGA